>JBJEKB010000244.1:0-9432 GCA_051878395.1 Muribaculaceae bacterium | reverse complement strand
GGCTCTGCCACTCGGAGTAGCTCCATTTGTGGGCGCTATCCACAAGCGAGCCATCCCACACCGAGTGCAGATTGTTGTCGCGCTTGAAGAATTTGATTTTGTGCAGGTTGCCACCGAGGTCGCTGAGATGGCCGAGATGCATCGGCTGGTGCAAATCGCCAACCAGGTGGATGAGCATGCGCAGCATGATGTTCTCTTTTTCGGGAGCGATACCGCCTTTCTCGAGCTGCTCGACAATCGATTTCACTGCCTCGACCACATCCCCTTTTTGGTTTTTGGGTGCGGTTTCATAGGTTACATCGGCATCGACATTTTTGTAGTGCCAAGTTTTGGTGTAGGCATAACCATCGGTGTGGCTGGCATTGTCGAGCCAATTGGAATAATAGACCAGCGACTTGTTTCCGAGCGCAGCCTCGACATGTGCTAGAACTTCGGGTTGAAGATGCTTTTCGGCGATGAAAGCCACGACATCATGCCCCTTTTGCCCCCAACCAAAGCAGCTGAGCGCAGTGGAGGCTACTACAAGAAATAGAAATATCTTCTTCATAATAAACGATTTAGTGTTTAATAATAAACTACTGTTAAGCAATACGATAGTTGTTGAGTGTAAAGATACATCTTTTTGCAATCACCTCCAAATATTCTCGGCAGCAATTTTCAAGTATGAAAAAAAGCCGCAAAGAAATTTGCAATTGAAAAAAAATGCTGTAACTTTGTCGGCGAATTGGTGCAACCCACCGCGTTCTGCGGTTTGTTGCTTAAAAGGGAATCGGGTGAGAATCCCGAACAGTCCCGCTGCTGTATTTCGCAAAACAGCATTACCAAGCACAAAGTCACTGAGAATTACGATTCTTGGGAAGGCGATTGGTAATGGCGATAAGTCAGAAGACCTGCCATTCATTATTTTCAACGGCTTACGAGGTATAGGCTTTGAAGAGCAAAAGATTATGAGTGGTAGAATTTCATTTTTTTGTCTGCCCCATAGTAACTAACACCGCCACTTCATTTTTCCATTACCCCGATAGGTTTATCCCTCGTAATGCTGTTTTTGGCTGCAAAGCCATATACGGCGAGGCATAACGTATAAACCTAAATTTATAACAAAAATGAAGAAAAAATTACTAACATTGCTGGCAATCGGCACATTCATTGCCACAAATCCCGCCGCTGCACAAGACGGCAAATATTCACAAGGTGTTTTCATTATCAATGAAGACTGGTATGGCACCAACAGTTCATCGGTAAATTTTCTCGATGACAATGGAGAATGGAGTTATCGCGTGTTCCAAACCGAAAACCCCGGCATGGAGCTTGGATGCACCGCCGAGGCAGGTCAAATCTATGGCGGCAAGTTTTTCATCATGGCAAAACAGCCCGACGGCATCAAAGTGAAAGGTGGACGACTCACCGTGTGCGACGCCACCACAATGAAGGCACTGAAGCAATTCCCCGAACTTGGCGGTGCTGACGGTCGCGGCTTCCTCGGAGTGGATGAGCACAAAGGGTACGTGGGTACATCAAACGGAATCTACGTTCTCGATATCGACGCGCTCGAGATTAGCGGCTCGGTGAAGAATAGCGGCGGAACGGATATCTACGCTGGAGAAATCGGTAACATGGTGAGGGTGAACGACTATGTGTTTGCCGTTCATCGTGATGACGACCTTCTTGTAATCGACCCGACAAGCGACACCGTACTCAAAGTGCTTTCAGCCCCCGACGACATGGACCTCGGCTCGGTAGTGCTCTCGAAAGACGGCACATTGTGGTGCAGCCTCATCGCCAACGGCAATGCCGCCAATTCGCTTTGGAAAATCAATCCCGCAACTCTTGAAACCGAAGTTGTTGCCCTCCCAGAAGGCATTTACGGACCGGCAAACTCATGGTATGCCTGGACACCCGACGCAATGTGTGCCAGCACCCAACACAACGTGCTCTACTGGAACGGAGGCGCAAGTTCGTGGACAAGCGGATACATGATTTTCAAATATGACATCGACACCGACACCGCGACAAAAATTGTTGACATACAGAGCGAAGGATGGCAAATCTACGGCTGCTCAATGCGAGTGGACCCTGTCTCCGACGAAATCTATGCCACACTCAACAAGAATTGGAGCAACGAATACATAACCCGCATCTACAATGCCGATGGCGAGAAAATCAAAGAGTGCGCACTCGAAGCCAATTACTGGTTCCCGGCACAACCGGTATTCCCCGATAACGAGGAGCCGACAGTGAAAGACTTGGGCACACAAAAGGCAAGCGCAAGCGAAGAGACAACTATATCGCTCAAAGATTGGGCTTCGGACGCCGACAACCTCTCGGCAGCTATGGTGAAGACCGTAACAGGGACCGGAAGCGATGCTTTTACAGCCAAAATATCAAATGGTGACCTTGTTATCACCCCCGTATCGGTGAGCGAAGGACTTACCTCGAATGTGGATATCAAGGTGAACAGCAACGGCAAGATTGTCAACTCCTCGATTGCCATCGAGTTTGGAAAAGCATCGGGCGTAGAAGCATCGACAGCCGCAGAGGTGTCGGTTAAGGCACTCGGAGGAAAGGCTATACGCATTGTCAACGCTGCCGGCAAACTTGTGGAGGTGTATAACTTCGCAGGCGCAGTGGTTGCCTCGTTCACTGCAACTTCAGACAGCCAGGTTGCCACACTCGATGTCAACGCAGGCGTCTATATCGTAAAAGTTGCAGGCGCAACACACAAGACAATCGTCAAATAGGCACAAATTTCAATCCCTTTTATCTGCGAGACCGGACTTTCGTGAGAAACTCCGGTCTCGCTATTTACAAAAAAGGCTGCGACACCGAAGCACCGCAGCCTACACAAAAAATTTTACTTATTTTTCGGCTATGATATTGGGGTTTTCGATACCGTAGCCTTTTTTCTTGTCAACTATCTTGAGGATGACGCCAAGGATGAGCGCAGCCACACCAAGCATAGCAAGCATCACAAGCGGCACGGTGTAGTTGTAGGAAACGGCAGCCTCCTCGGCAGTGATAGTGCGGGCGGCAAGCGCCTGTGTGATTTCGGGATTGGTAGCATCGAGAATCTTGCCGATGAGCATCGGGAAGAGCCACAAACCGATATTCTGAATCCAGAAAATGAGCGCATAGGCACTACCGATAATTTTGGCATCGACCAATTTGGGAACGCTGGGCCACAATGCTGCAGGAACGAGCGAGAAACTTGCGCCAAGCACGAGGATAGTGATGTAGGCGACCACAAATCCACCGATTACATTGCCTTTGAATGCCGGAAGGATAACTGCGAATGTGAGGTGGCAAGCGATGAGGAGCAACGAGCCGAGAATGAGCATCGACACAGCCTTACCTTTGGTATCGACATACTTGCCAAGAATCGGGGTGATAGCAACAGCGAGCAACGGGAACACGGCAAATACAGCCTCGGCACTCTGACGCATATAACCCATGTAGCAATAGCCAACGAGGAATACCACGGCTATAGCGGCGAAGAGAGCACTTTTGCCCTTGTTTTTCATGAAGTTGCTTGCAAAAGAAGCGCCGGCAACAACAAGCATCACGGCATATTGTACCAAAGTGCACATATCGCTCTTCCAGAACGAACCGTCTTCAATCGGAGAGAATGTGAGGTTGCATTGAAGCATATTCACAGCATATTTCTGGAATGGGAAAATAGCGGAATAGTAGAGCACGCAAAGCAAAGAGACGAGCCAGAAGCCGCTGCTTGTGAGAATCTGACCGAGGTCGCTGATTTTGAACGGGTCGTCTTTCTCCTCAGCCTCGCCGGTTTGAGCGTCGAGTTTCTTATCCATAAAGAAATAGACAATAAACATGATGAGGGCGATGAGAAGGAGCACTACACCGAAAGCAACCGAACGAGACACATCGACATTACCTCCGAGGTGGGCAAAGAATGGCGAGAAAATCATACAGGTGGCAACACCAAGGCGAGCAAGCGCCATTTCGCTACCCATTGCGAGAGCCATCTCGCGACCCTTGAACCATTTCACGATACCGCGCGACACGGTGATACCGGCCATTTCGACACCACAGCCGAAAATCATGAAGCCGACAGCCGAGAATTTAGCCGATGCAGGCATACCTTGATAGAAAGGCGACACCCCCATCTCGTCGAGAAGCGGGATGTAGTTGAGATTCTCGGTGAACCATTTCTCAAGCCCCGAGCCTTGGAACATTGTTGTTACCGCATACCAGTTGATGGTTGCACCAACAAGCATTACGGCACCCGAAAGCACGGCGGTGAAGCGCACGCCCATTTTGTCGAGAATAATACCGGCAAAAATGAGGAAGAATACGAATACATTGAGGAAAGTCTCAGAACCCTGCATTGTACCAAAGGCGGTTTTGTCCCAACCTCGAGTAGATTGCATCAAATCTTGAATCGGCGAGAGGATGTCCATGAAGATATAGGAACAGAACATCGCAAACGCCAAGAAGAACAACACAGTCCAGCGGAACACCGCCGAATCGCGTAGCGTAGTAGTTTTAACGGAATTGTCCATAACGAATATATTTTAGAATTAATTAAGTCGGCACAATGTGTTACTAAAACAGGTGGCAAAGTTACAAAATTTCGCTATTCCGAGCAAAATAACAGCACAATGAATCACGCTTCGTTGATATAACGCTCAAGTTCGCTCATCGACACCTTCTCGTGGAGGCGACCGTTGTGAGCCACCGAAATATTGCCGCTCTCTTCCGACACCACGATAGCGAGGGCATCGGTAGCCTGCGACACACCGAGGGCGCTACGGTGGCGCAAACCGAGATGGCGAGGGAGCGAGGCATCGTGCGACACCGGGAGAACACATCCGGCAGCGCAAATGCGGTTGTTGGCAATAATCATGGCGCCATCGTGGAGAGGCGAGTTTTTGAAAAAGATATTTTCGACGAGACGTGAATTGATAGCGGCATCGATTGTGTCGCCAAGACGCTCGTATTTGTTAAGCGAGTCGTTGCACTGGAGGACAATCAGAGCACCGGTTTTCGATTTCGACATACTCACACAAGCATAGACCAACGGCATAACCCAGTCTTTCACCTTGGTGTCCTGCTCCTTGTGGCTGAACAGGTGCTTGAAGAAGCGCCAGCGCCTGTGAGAACCGATATCCACGAGCACCCTCTTGAGCGGTTCCTGGAAAAGAATCACAAAGATAATCAATCCAATGCTCATGAATTTATCGAGGATAGAGCCGATGAGCCTCATTTCGAGGATTTCGCTTGCAACGACCCACACGATAAAGAAAGAAATCAGTCCGATGAAAATGTTCAGCGAGCCTGACTCTTTCATCATCTTATAGAGGTAGAATAGCATCGCTGCAAACAGCAGGATATCGAGAGCGTCTTTGATTCCAAATTGTTCCATTATGCGAAGAAATGAGTCTTAGTCCTGAGAATTTATGAGATTGTGTATTTTCACAGCCTCACACGCCTCTTTCACATCATGCACCCTGAGGATGTGGGCACCGGCAGCGAGAGCCACCATGTTGAGAGCAGTGGTACCGTTGAGCGATTGCTCGGGAGTGATGCCAAGAGGGCGGTAAATCATCGATTTACGAGAAATGCCCACGAGCAACGGGAGAGCAAGGGAGTGGAACAAGGCGAGGTGCTTCATAAGGCGATAGTTTTGCTCGACAGTCTTGCTGAAGCCGAAACCGGGGTCGATAATAACATCCGCCACCCCGAGGGCATTAAGTCGCTGCACCTTGGAGCCAAGGTCTTTAATCACATCGACCACCACGTTGTCGTATTGGGTGAGGGTGTTCATTGTCGCCGGAGTGCCGCGCATGTGCATTAGAATGTATGGCACTTTGAGAGTGGCTACGGTTTCAAACATCGCATTGTTGAGGTCGCCACCCGAGATGTCGTTAATAATTTCCACGCCCCAATTTTCCACGCAACGACGAGCCACATCGGCACGGAAAGTATCCACCGACACAATGGCGTCGGGCGCAATGGAACGGATAATACGCAACCCGCGGTCGAGACGCGCATATTCCTCCTCGGGAGAGATGTCATCGGCATTAGGGCGCGACGAATATCCGCCGATATCAATCATATCGGCACCTTCGTCGATTATTTGATGCACACGACGCTCGATTAAAGCGTCATCGGTAGAACAACGGCTGCCACTGTAAAACGAGTCGGGGGTAACATTAAGTATGCCCATAACCTTGGGCGAATCCAACTCGTAGAGGGAGCCATGAATATTGAGAGAGTATTTCTTAAATTCCGTTGCCACTGTAAATAGATATTTTATGCGAAATTACAATTTTATTCTCAAAGCAAGGCAATATAGCCGTTATAAAATGTGCAATCCGCATAAAAAAATCAACAAAATTGCAATCGGAGCCACCCAACGCATCGAAAAAATGATGAGACGATAGGAATACACCTTGATTTTTCCATCGTTGGTGAGCTGGCTTTTCACCATCTTGCGGTCGAGAATCCAACCGACATAAATCGAGAAGAGAAAGCCGCCGATAGGCAACAAGACATTGGAAGAGACGAAATCAAAAAGGTCGAACACCGTCATCCCTGCAATCGTGAAGTCGGACAGCATACCGAAACTCAAAGCACAACAACCGCCAAGCACCGCGGCAATGGCAGTGAGAGTGCAAGTGGCGCGAGTGCGCGACATCGAGAACTCCTCGGTGAAATAGGCTATCGAAATTTCGCTCATCGAGATTGAAGATGTGATGGAAGCGAAAAACAACAGCACAAAAAGCAACACAGCCCATAGATAGCCGCCCGGCATCATCGCAAAAATCGACGGAAGCACTTCAAACACAAGTTTCGGACCCTGCGATGGCTCGGCGCCGAAAGAGAATACAGCCGGGAATATCACCACACCCGACATCACAGCCACCACAGTGTCGAGCAGTGCGATAATCGACGCGCTGCGCACCAATTTGGTGCTGTCGGAAAAATAAGAGGAATAGACAAGGAGGCAACTCAAACCGAGGCTGAGAGAGAAAAACGCCTGCCCCATCGCACCGAGAATCACACTCGGCGTGATTTGCGAGAAGTCGGGCGAGAAGAGGAAACGCAATCCATCGGCAGCGCCAGGAAGCGTGAGCGAATTGACAGCGAATGCCACGAGCATCAAAAACAGGAGCGGAAGCAGGATATTGGAAATACGTTCTATCCCCTTCTGCACACCTCGCAGAATAATCATTGCATTGACAAACAGGAAGATCAAAGTCCACATGAGCGGACGCCAGTTTGAGGAGCAAAATTGGTTGAAACGCTCGGAATATGCTGCGCTGTCGGTCGTAGCGAGGTTGCCAAGCATAGCCTGGAGAGCATATTCCATAGTCCATCCCGCAACCACCGAATAGAAACTGAGGATGAGAATCGAGGCAGTGATACCGATAAACGAGAATCGGTAATATTTAGTGCCGGGAAGCAGTTGCTTGAGAGCACCGCTAATGTTCTTGTGAGTGCCGCGACCGATAATAAACTCGGCACACATCACAGGGATTCCGATCAGCAACACGCAACCGAGATACACAAGCAGAAAAGCACCACCGCCATGAGTTCCTGCTTCGTAGGGGAAGCGCCAAAAATTACCAAGCCCCACCGCGGAGCCTACAGTAGCGGCAATAACACCTATTTTTGTGGCAAACAATACTCTTTCTTTCATATTTTTGCTAATTTTTCCGTTATCTATGCAAAGTTACACATAAAACTCAACAATTTTTACATATTGCACATAAAATTGCAAATTAACACTCAAAATAACATTAAAAGCAATAAAAAAGGCTGCCGAAGCAGCCTTTTGGGGAAATAATATGTGATTAATGATTATTCTGCGTCGAACGACTGCTTGGGCAATGTGAGTTTGAGCATTATGAAACCAACCACACCCGAGAGGATTGAACCAAGCACAATACCGAGTTTGGCATCGTTGAGGAGTGTGATCATGTGCTCCTCTTTTCCGGGGAATGAGAGTGTGGCGATGAAAAGCGACACAGTGAAACCGATACCACCAAGCATCGACACCGAGGCAATCATCTTCCAATTGCTATGAGCAGGCATCTTGGCAAATTTGCATTTGATAGTAGCCCAAGTGAAGAGGAAAATACCGATGAATTTACCGATAAACAAGCCACCCATGATGCACAAAGCCACACCACTGAATGCGTCGCCGATGCTCATATCGCCGAGATAGATACCGGCATTGGCAAAGGCAAACAACGGAATGATAAACATTGTAACAATGCCTTGGAGAGCGTCTTCGAGTTCTTGGCACGGAGAAATCATCTTGCTTGAAGCGCCATTGATTTCCTTGAGCCAGTCGAGCTGACGATTGGTGAGCATACTCTTGGTTTCGAGTTCGCTGCTCGATTGAACGGGGAATTGCTCAATATCCTCGCGGATAGTCTTGATATACTTGCCCGGAGCAACTTGCGGAGTTGCAGGGATAGTGAGAGCCACCAAAACACCGGCGATAGTCGGGTGGATACCCGAGCTGAGGAAGAGATACCAGATTGCAATGCCGATGAGGATGTAGAATGCCTTGTTCATAACATTGAGCTTGTTGCCAATGAGGAGAATAAGGTAGAGCACAGCCGATGCAAGAAGCATTGAGAGAGATATTTCGGTAGTGTAGAAAATAGCGATAACAAGAATACCGCCGATATCGTCAGCCACAGCAAGAGTGGTGAGGAACACCTTGAGAGAAACCGGGACACGCTTGCCCAACATTGTGAGCACACCGAGCGAGAAGGCAATATCGGTAGCCATCGGGATAGCCATACCGTTGAGGTAGTCGCCGTGTTGTGTTGTGCCGAGGAAATAATAAACGATAACCGGGAAAATCATACCACCGCAAGCGGCAATAATCGGGAGCAAAGCCTGGCGGAACGACGCCAATTCACCGATTAACGACTCGCGCTTGATTTCCAAGCCGATATTGAAGAAGAAAATAGCCATGAGCGCATCGTTGATAAACTGCATGAGCGACATGGGGTGACCATGATGGCTAAAAAGATTGAAATCGCCTATCTGTAACGACACAGGCAATTCCCACAGAGCGTTATAATACTTGCTTGCGAATGGCGCGTTGGCGCATATCACAGCCAAGATTGTGGCAACAATGAGCACATTGCTACCACTTGCATACTGCATGATAGTTTTTCTTGCGGTATAAAAAACGTTTGACATAATAAAGGTTTATTAGAAAATTGATTAATCGAGTTTAAGGACAGCAAGGAAAGCCTTCTGGGGCACCTCGACAGAGCCGATTTGCTTCATGCGCTTCTTTCCTTTCTTCTGTTTCTCAAGGAGTTTACGTTTACGGCTGATATCGCCACCATAACACTTGGCGGTAACATCCTTACGCACAGCCTTGATGGTTTCTCTCGCTATGATTTTAGCACCGATAGCAGCCTGGATAGCGATATC
>JBJEKB010000243.1:0-9434 GCA_051878395.1 Muribaculaceae bacterium | reverse complement strand
TGGAAAGTTTTGTGTTATAGGAAATTACCCCTACAATATTTCATCGCAAATTTTCTTCAAGGTGCTTGAATATCGCGACCAAGTGGAATGTTGCAGCGGTATGCTGCAGAAAGAGGTGGCTGAACGCATCGCAGCCAAGCCCGGTTCCAAGACCTACGGCATCCTCTCGGTGCTCCTCCAGGCATGGTACGACATTGAGTATCTTTTCACCGTGCCGGAGCATGTGTTCAATCCGCCGCCAAAGGTGAAATCGGGTGTGATTCGCCTTGTGCGCAACAAGGTGGAGCATCTCGATTGCGATGAGCGCCTGTGGAAATCGGTGATTAAGACATCTTTCGGGCAGCGACGCAAGACCTTGCGCAACTCGCTGCGCGGAATGGTGCAAAACCCCGACACTCTCGCGCTCCCCATCTTCAACAAGCGTCCCGAGCAATTATCGGTTGATGAATTTATATATCTCACCAACCTCATTTCAGACCAAAAGAAATAAAGATTTGATGTTATGCAGATAGATATAACTCCCGAATTTATAGAGAAATTCCGACAACTCGCCATTGCGCGCAACGAGGAGGAGGCTCGCGAGGAACTGAGCAAACTCCACCCTGCCGACATTGCCGAATTGTTTCACGAACTCGAAATAGACGAGGCTGAATTTCTCGATTCGCTTCTCGATGAAGAGCGCGCCGCCGACGTGCTCATGGAACTCGACGAGGACGACCGTAAACGCCTCCTCGCCAATATGCCCAACGAGGAAATCGCCAAGCAATTCCTCGAGCACCTCGACACCGACGACGCCGTTGACCTTATCCAGGAGCTCGACGAGGAAGACCGCGATGAGATTATCAGCCACATCGACGACATGGAGCAGGCAGGCGACATCATCGTCCTCCTCAAGTATGACGACGACACCGCCGGTGGTCTCATGGGCACAGAAATGATTATCGTGAACGAAAATTGGAGTATGCCCGAGTGTGTCAAGCAGATGCGCGCTCAAGCCGAAGATATGGACGAGATTTACAATGTGTATGTGGTTGACAACGACAACCGCCTGCGCGGCGTGTTCCCGCTCAAGAAAATGATTACCCACCCCTCGGTGTCGAAAATCAAAAATGTGATGCAAACCGACCCGATTTCGGTGAAAACCGACACACCTATAGAAGATGTGGCGCTCGATTTCGAGAAATACGACCTTGTGGCAATGCCGGTTATAGATTCGATTGGACGCCTCGTGGGGCGCATCACCGTCGATGACGTTATGGACCGCGTGCGCGAACAGAACGAGCGCGACTACCAGTTGGCATCAGGTCTCTCGAGCGACATCGAAACCGACGACACCGTGCTGTCGCAAACCAAAGCGCGCCTCCCCTGGCTCCTTATCGGAATGGTGGGCGGTCTCGCCAACTCGGTGATTCTCGGCAATTTCGAGGCAGGATTTGCCACCAATCCGGCAATGGCGCTTTTCATCCCGCTAATCGGTGGAACAGGCGGAAATGTGGGCATCCAATCGTCGGCTATCGTGGTTCAGGGTCTTGCCAACGGCTCTCTCGAACTGCGCCATGCCGCCAAACAGATATGGAAAGAGATGAGCGTGGCTATCATCAACGCAGTGGTGATTTCGCTCCTCGTTTTCGCCTACAACTGCTTCAAACTCGACCCGCTCAACCCCACCACACTCGCCGTGTCGCTCTCGCTCTTTGGAGTGGTGCTTTTCGCCTCGGTGTTCGGCACTTTGGTGCCCCTCGCACTCGAAAGATTCAAAATCGACCCGGCAATCGCCACCGGACCGTTTATCACCATCACCAACGACATCATTGGTATGATGATTTACATGCTCATAAGTGGCGCTCTAATGGGAATGTTCAGTTAATTCAACAATAAAACAACAATAATAACACACAAACAAAATGGCTAAAGTACTTATTATCGGAGCAGGTGGTGTTGGCACTGTCGCCGCACACAAATGCGCTCAAAACCCCGATGTTTTCACCGAAATCGTAATCGCATCGAGAACAAAGGCTAAATGCGATGCCGTGGCTAAGGCTATTGGAAAGCCTAACGTTACTACCGACACCGTCGATGCCGACAGCGTGCCGCAACTCGTCGAACTTTTCAAGCGCCACTGCCCCGACATCGTCATCAATGTGGCTCTCCCCTATCAAGACCTCACTATCATGGACGCTTGTCTTGAATGTGGTGTGAACTATCTCGACACCGCCAACTACGAGCCTCTCGATGAAGCTAAATACCAATACAGTTGGCAATGGGCTTATCGCGAAAGATTTGAAAAGGCAGGACTCACCGCTATCCTCGGTTGCGGATTCGACCCCGGAGTTTCGGGCGTATATACCGCATACGCCGCAAAGCACCATTTCTCCGAAATGGAACACCTCGACATCGTTGACTGCAACGCCGGCAACCACGGAAAGGCTTTCGCAACCAATTTCAACCCCGAAATCAATATCCGCGAAATTACTCAACGCGGCAAATACTATCAGGATGGCGAATGGATTGAAACCGACCCGCTCTCGGTGCACCGCCCTCTCAACTACCCGAATATCGGTCCCCGCGAATCTTATTTGATGTATCACGAGGAGCTTGAGAGCCTTGTCATCAACTTCCCCACTATCAAGCGCGCACGCTTCTGGATGACTTTCGGTCAAGAATACCTCACACACCTCCGTGTAATCCAAGATATCGGCATGGCAAGCATCGAACCTATCGACTACAATGGTGTTCAGATTGTGCCTATCCAATTCCTCAAAGCGGTGCTCCCCAACCCCAAAGAACTCGGCAAGAACTACACCGGAGAGACTTCAATCGGTTGCCGCATCAGTGGTAAAGGGAAGGATGGCAAGCCTATGACCTACTATGTGTATAACAACTGCTCGCACCACGAGGCTTATCTCGAGACCGGAATGCAGGCTGTGAGCTACACCACCGGCGTTCCCGCCATGATTGGCGCAATGATGTTCCTCACCGGCAAGTGGAACAAACCGGGTGTGCACAACGTGGAAGAATTCGACCCCGATCCATTCATGGAGCAACTCAACAAGCAGGGTCTCCCCTGGCACGAAATCATCAACGGAGACATCGAACTTTAATTGCTGAATGATGCAATTATATAGTTGATTACTAAGCAATTCCGAAAAAGAGAAGCTGCGCCGTAGGACACTACAGCGCAGCTTCTTTTATTGACGAGTCAATCTAAATTGTGATTTTCAAGCCGGCATAAATGCTTCGCGGAAGCATGGGACCATAGATGTAGCCCGAGTCGCGCAATGCGCCTTGGTCGAAGTCTTTCTGGTAGGCATTGAAGATGTTCTGCACTCCGGCATTCAGTTGAAGCGTTGCATAATTGAAGATGCGGAAATCATACGCCACTTTGAGATTCAAATCGAAGAAATCGGGCGTGGTAACAGCCACATCCACATCGGTGCCGCTTCCGGCAAGGTGCTGAACGAGCATCTCACCGGTGTAGGTGCCCGAGAGCGACAGCGACAACGGCTTCACGGGGTTGTATTTCAGTGTGAAATAGCCATAGACATCGGGGGTGCGAAACATGCGCTTCTCGGCAGGCACCGCAGGGTCTTCGCTCCACTCCTCGGGCTGCTTGTAGCGGCTCTGCTGCATCGTGGCACCGAGTTGCAGTTGCAAATGCGATGAGAATATCGCTTTTCCCTCGATATTGAAGCCCCACACTCGCGCGCCGTTGCCGTTGTATCTTTCGAGCACTGCGTTCCCCTTCTCGTCGGGTTGCTCGAGGCGGCGAAGGGCAAAGACATCGCGGAGGTCGGTGTAGAAAGCCTCAAGGAGCAAGTTGGTTTGCACTTTCCCGAATGTGTGGTAGAGGTCGGCAGAGAAACTCACGCTATTGCTGCTCTCCTGCTTCAATCCCGGGGCGAGGATTGTAACCACGCGCTCGCCTCCCACCACCGCAACGTGGAAATCCTCGTCATAGGCTTGCGGCGAGCGGAATCCGGTGGAATAAGAGAGGCGGAAGTTCACCTTTTCGGAGGGATTGAAGCGGATGTTGGCACGCGGCGACACAATGGCGTTGTCGATAAGGGAGTGCTTGTCGATACGCGCCCCAACAAGGAATCCCCATCGGTCGGTGCGCCACTCATTTTGCAGATAAGCCGAATAGATGTTCACCTCTTGCAACACATTGTGGTCGTAGCCCACGGTTATATCATTGAGGTAGTTGTAGTTATATTCAATGCCACCCACAAGTTCGGCGGGCATGAAAAGCAGATTCCCGAATTTATGGGTATATTGCCCGCCGGCAACCACCACCAGGTCGTGGGTTCTGCCGTAAGCGTTAGGGTCCATGTCGCCTCCATAATAACTCTTCCGGCGAGTGTTTTGCATCGACGCATACACGTTGAAACGGTTGCGGTATTCCTCGGTCCACACCTCAAAGTTGGCATCTGCCGCCTGGATGTTGTGATCTACCTGTTCTGCCACCATCACATTGTGCGGCTCGTTGTCGATATCGTCGCCGCCGCGCCTGAATTCGTGAGTGCCGTGGTATTCAAGCGAGAGTTTCGAGTAGTCGCTTGTGCGCATGAAACTCCTCACCCCGACAGTCTGGCTTTTTATCATGGGCACTTCGGTGAAGCCGTCGCCATCGTGGTCATATCCGTCACGCACTCGGTTTTGACCGTAAAGGAACAGCCCGATGCGGCGATTGTCGTTCACTACCGAGGCATTAAGTGTGGTATTATTGTCGAGCGAGCCGCTCACGCCAATCGAAGTGAGCGTGTGTGCCACCTCTGCCGAGTTCATAATCGGGTCTTTGGTGATAATATTGATGGTTCCGCCGATAGCCGAGGAGCCGAAGAGTGCCGAGCCACCGCCGCGCATCACCTCCACGCGGTCTATCATGTTTGCCGGGATTTGTTCAAGTCCATACACGCCGGTGAGAGCCGAAAACACAGGGCGCGAGTTCATGAGTATCTGCGAATAATGCCCGTCAAGCCCATTGATTCTCACCTGGGTGAATCCGCAATTCTGGCAATCGTTCTCCACTCTCACTCCGGGCTGGAAATTAAGTCCGTCGGCGAGGCAGGCAGCACCCACGAGATCGAAAAGTTGATGGTTCACCACATTAACGAGCGACGAACTGTTGCGTCGCTTCACTTCGCTCTTGCTGCCTGTAACCACCACCTGGTCGAGCTGTAAGACATTCTCCGAGAGCGTGAAATTCACTTCAACGGTTACGCCGCGCTTCACCGTTACGCTATGCGCTTCAGTTATATATCCAAGCGAGGATGCCTCAACGGTGTATGTGCCTTCGGGCAGGTTTTTGAGGAAATAATGCCCGGTGGCATCGGTGGTTGTTCCATAGGTCGTACCCACAACGCGGATTGTTGCCCACGCAAGATGTTCGTTATCGCCACGACTCACGACATGGCCTGTAATGTGTGCGTCGGTGAGCGCCGAAGCGTGCCCGACAATAGTAGCCACTGCACACAAGAGCAGCGACAAAAGAAATTTGTTCATGTTTTATGCTTTGTTTGTTATAGTTGTGATTATATAAAGATTTGGCACGTCCCATACATCTATGGAACGCACACGGCACGGAAATGCCTTTATCTCACTATAACATGGGCGGGGCGCGCAGCGACACAGCCGCCACTGCATTCGCCACCACAATCCTCACCGGAAGCGGCGCGACAATAGCCACCACATCTCCGGCGAAATATTGAGCGACATCGGGAACGGCAACGATTGCCGACACCGCATTGAGTTGCGCTATCGATAGCAGAGTGTCGTTGCTATGGCTGTGTTTTTGAGAATATGGGTGGGAGTGCCATACAATCGAAGAGCCCACATTGTGGAAGTGGATAAATAAGGTGCTGCCGCCATACAACCCCACATAAATGAGGAGCATGACAACCGCCGCTATCCTATGTATTCGATTCTTTGGCATCATTTCGGCGACAAAGTTACGAATTTTCCCTATCAATCCAAAATCCGGAGCCTCGCTACCGCCCGAAATACCTACAACATGGTATAAAAAAAGAGGGCGGCAAGTTTCACAACTTCCACCCACTTCATCTTGGATTAATTATTTTAATTATTAAGGATGTTTATGCGTTGTCTCACGACAACTGTTGCATATTCAATACCAATTATGCTATATACTGCTAATTGTTTGTCAAAATTACAACTTATTTTTCACATATCACCTCTGTTTAACACATTTTTTGTTACATTTTGCAATTTTCGCCCTCTTTTTCCCTACCTTTGCATCACTCTAAACTTTTTTATGGAAAAAGAATTTGCTTCTACTCTGCTCGAAAATGCAGTGAACGAATTTGCCAAACTTCCCGGTATCGGTCGCAAGACTGCCCTGCGATTGGTCCTCCACCTTTTGCGACAAGAGGAGCGCGTGGCGGTGGGGTTTGGCGAAGCAATCATCAAGCTGCGTCGAGAGATTAAATATTGCAACTCCTGCCACAATATATCCGAGCAGGAGGAGTGCCCTATCTGCGCCAATCCGGCACGCGACCATTCTATTATATGTGTGGTGGAGAATGTCAAAGATGTGATGAGCATCGAAAACACCGCTCAGCATCGCGGCGTGTATCATGTGCTGGGTGGACTCATCTCGCCGATGGACGGCATCGGTCCGCAAGACATCGAAATCGACTCTCTCGTAAAGCGCGTTGCCGATGGAGGCGTGAAGGAGGTGATTCTCGCCCTCAGCGCCACCATGGAGGGGGATACTACCAATTTCTATATCTATCGCAAACTCGCACCCACCGGGGTGAAAGTGTCGGTGCTCGCTCGCGGTGTGTCGGTGGGCAACGAAATCGAATATACCGACGAAATCACTCTCGGCCGCTCGATTCAAAACCGCACTCTGTTCAGCGATTCGTTTAACAACTCTTTGTAGCACTCGCTTATGGCAAAAGATATCTGCTGCGTCGGGCATATCACGCGCGACCACATTATCACCCCCGAGAACGATTTCTTTCTCAGCGGTGGCACATCGTTCTATTTCTCATACGCTCTCCGCGCACTTGGATGCGCGAATTTCTCGCTTGTTACATCGCTCGCACCCGGCGATATGGAGGTGGTGCACGCTATGCGCCGCACAGGCATCGAAGTGGAGGTGATTCCAAGCCGTGAAACCGTGTTCTTTGAGAACCGATATGGAGAAAACATGAACAACCGCACCCAGCGCGTCCTCGCCAAGGCTGACCCATTCTCGCCGCAAGCGCTCGCGCCGGTAGATGCGCGTTTTGTCCACCTCGGCTCGCTGCTTGCCGATGATTTCTCTCCCGAGGTGATTAAATCGCTCTCCCAACGATGCACGCTGTCGGTTGACGCTCAAGGATTTCTCCGCTATGTCTCGGGCGACAAGGTGCTCCCCTGTGATTGGAACAACAAACGGGAAATCTTCCCCTATATCCACATCCTCAAAGTGAACGAATGTGAGATAAAAGCACTCACCGGAACCGACGACGCCGTGAAAGCCGGGGAAATTCTCACCGACTGGGGCATTAAAGAGTCATTGATAACCCTCGGCAGTTATGGCTCGGTGATTTATTCCGAGGGGAAACACTACGATATCCCCGCCTACCGTCCCGAGGCTCTTGTGGACGCCACCGGGTGTGGCGACACCTACGCCGCCGGCTATCTCTACAAGCGTGCCCTCGGTGCCGGAATTGAGGAAAGCGGAAACTTTGCGGCGGCATTGTCATCGCTCAAACTCGCAAAAATAGGACCTTTCAACGGCTCGCTCGCCGATGTTGAAGAAGTTTTAGCCTCCAAGTGAACTTTATAATCGTTTTTTTGTTTATAGCATATAGACATGGAGATAACCGATGGAAATATAATGCTCATCGCGGCGGCACTGCTGTCGCTTAGTGTGATTGTGGGAAAGGCAGGAAGCCGATTCGGTATGCCGGCGCTTTTGCTGTTTCTCGGCGTGGGAATGGTGGCAGGCGTCGATGGATTCGGCTTGCAGTTCGACAACACCGATGCCGTTCAACTCATTGGGATGGTTTCGCTCAGCGTGATACTCTTCTCGGGTGGTGTTGACACAAAGTTTAACGACATTCGCCCGATATGGCGCGAAGGCATCACTCTTGCCACACTTGGTGTGCTACTCACCACACTTATCACCGGTGGTTTCATTTATTTCCTGCTGCGCGCGGTGTCGCCCCACCACCACTTCGGAATCCTCGAATCGATGCTTATGGCGGCTGTAATGTCATCGACCGACTCCGCCTCGGTTTTCTCAATTCTCAACAGCTCCCGCACCGGACTTAAACACAACCTTAAGCCCACTCTCGAGTTTGAAAGCGGTAGCAACGACCCTATGGCATATCTTCTGGTGATAATACTCATAAGCATTATCGACACCGGCGAGGCGGTTACTTCGGGGGTAGTGATGAATTCGCTGCTCTCGCTCGCCATGCAGCTCCTCTTAGGCACAGCCGGAGGGCTCACAATCGGATGGCTCTCGGTTAAGGTAATCAACCGCCTGAATTGCGGCAATGAGTTCCTATATCCCGTGATGATGATTGCCTGCGCATTCTTTGCGTTCTCGCTCACCGAACTGATTGGCGGGAATGCCTATCTTGCCGTGTATCTTGCCGGACTCGTAGTTGGCAACAACCGTTTGGCGATGAAACACACCATCACCACATTCTTCGGCGGATTCACTTGGCTGGTACAAATCACTATGTTCCTATCGCTCGGGCTCCTTGTCAACCCGCATGAGATTATCGACAGCGAGGTGATTGTGCCGGGATTACTCCTCGGTGTATTCATGATTATTGTGGCACGACCCGCCGCCGTATTCCTCTCGCTGCTACCATTTCGCCGCATCACATTCAAGTCAAAACTGTTCATTTCTTGGGTGGGACTGCGCGGTGCGGTGCCGATAATCTTTGCCACCTACGCCCTCTCAAGTCCGGGAGTGGAGGACGCACGCTTCATCTTCAATATGGTGTTTTTCATCACCATAATCTCACTGCTTGTGCAAGGCACATCAATCCGACGCATGGCTTCGGCGCTCAAACTCACAGCGCCGCTCGATGAAGATGGCATAAACATTCGTTTCCCCGACGAAATCACTGCATCTACCTACGAAATCATCGCCGATGGCGCACTTCTCTCTTCCGGTTCACTCCTCAGTGAAATCACATTCCCGCCCCACACCCTCGTTGTTATGGTAAAGCGCAACGACCGCTATCTTGTCCCCACCGGCAACACACGCATCCACCTCGGCGACCGCCTCTTCATCGTCTCAGAAACCAAAGCCACCACATAACCCCCACCATTACCTCCTGCCATCGCTCAAAAAATTGTTACAAAAATTTTGGGGATAGTGAAAAAACACATTAAATTTGCAAAACAGACCTAACCCAAAACCGAAATGGCAGACGATAAATACAACGAAATCGCAGAAGATGATG
>JBJEKB010000242.1:0-2296 GCA_051878395.1 Muribaculaceae bacterium | reverse complement strand
GTTACTTTACCTTTGTTTTTGGAGCAGGACTTAACCTGACCCATTTGAGCGAGGGCGCCGAAGGAGCACACTACCGACAAGATGAGTGTAGCGATTACGGCACGCAATCTAATAAGTTGAATCATTTTGAATAATTTGAGGTTAATTTTTTTTCAAAGGTAATTCAATTGTGCCGAAAAACCAAAAAACGAGTCAAAAAAACTTGCGGCGGTTATCGCACTACAATTTTCTTGGCGTTGTTGCCGCTGCGGACGATGTATATTCCCGGGGCGACAGCAATTTGCGACACACCCAAGCCAACGGCTTGCCCGGAGATTGTGTAGATGTCGGCAGAGCCGCCATTCACCACTATTTCGCCGTTCACCGCCTTGATTTCGGGCATGTCGGACTCGATATTGTCAACACCGGCATAATCGCCTTCCTGCAAGTTCTTGAACCATCGCCAGAACATATCCCCTTTATAGGCACCGAGGGAGCCTTTCGGCACAGTAACAATGGCGTTTTCGTAAGCCCATTCGTCGAAAACACACGATTTGTCGTCATAAATGCTTGCAACAGCAAGAGTTGGCGGAGTCTCGCATAAGAGTTTGATGTGAGACAGTGAGTTGCAAAGTTTGAACGCATATTTTCCTATCGTTTTGACCTTTGCGAGTTCGATTTCCTTAATTCCCGAACAACCGAGAAAAGCTTCGTCACCGATGGTCTCGGCTTGCGACAACTGTATAGCAGAGAGAGCCTTGCAGCCGCTGAATGCGCTGTTCCCGATAGTGCGTATGTGCTTGGCGGTGAACTCTTCCAACTTGCTACAGTCGCTGAACGCATTGTTTCTAATATCGTTAACGTATTGAAGAGAGAATGATGTCAATTCGGGACATTCGGCAAATGCATAACTGCCGATGTAGTTGGTCCAATCGCGTTGTAATTCCACCTCTTGCAGTGATGCATTTTTGTAGAACACCTTGCTGCCTATCGCCTTTACAAAATCGGGAACAGAGAGTTGAGGCGCATCATCTCTCAATAAACCTACAAGGCTGTTGTCGGAATTGTCGATTAAACAAAATGAAGCAACTGAGAAGCGACAATCGGGGGTGGTGAGTATTCGCGAGATGTTTGACCCGTTAAACGCTTTGCTTGAAATCGAGGTAACGTAGTCGCCGATGGTGTATTCTTCGATAACAGGGCAATCGGCGAAAGCCGATTCCATGATGTTTGTGGCATAGGCGCAGTAGAGCGATTTCAATTTAGGAAAAATGTCGTTGAGTTCTCCTAATTTTGACGAGGAAATTTCGGTGAAACATTCTCCCAAAGTAAGCGACTCTACCGATTTCAAATTGCAAAATAATTCAATTGTGTCGATATAACCCCATGTGTAGTGGTATCGATTTGCTCTAAAACAATCAACGTCTGCAACAAGAGATTTCACATTATCGCATCCTTCGACTGAAAACGATTTGTCAAAAGTGCCGTAGATTCTATCTTCCAATATGCCTTTATCGCATCGCCAGCCATACACCTCGAGATGTTCCAGATTCGGGCAATTAGACACCGTTACGTTCATAGATGCATAGAACGACAGGTATTCAAGATTTGGCATATCGGTTACCGTAACCCCACTACTCTTTGAAGGCAGTGTGAGAGATTTTATGTTACAAGAGGAAATCGATATCATTGCCGGCCACTGGATAGTCTTTATTTCGGCTATATTGTGGCAGTTTTTGATGTTTATTGTTCCGCTGCCGAAATATGGAATCTCGACACTTTCGAGATTTTCGGCATTAACTATATAAATCGGTAAATACCAGGGAAACGTTCCTTCTTCTCCTACATTAAATGGTTTTAGATTCAATCTGAGTCGTTTTACCCCTTTGAATACAGGAGCGCCATTGTATAAATCGATATCGGCGGTAACATTGTAGGTTTTTCCATTATATTCAACAGTTGCCGGAACCTCCAAGTTCTCGGGGTAACATTCATTATCGGGAGGAGCAATAACCGCGCATTTTTCTCTGTAAACGGAGCCGTAACTTTGATAAATATATTTATACCAAATACCGTTTGACATAAAAGTTTGAGCGTTCACATAACACAATGCCACAATCAACATAATTGAAGATAAAAACACTCGTTTCATAGTCGTATTCATTTAAGTTTTTTACAAAAATATCTATTTTAATCGGATAGTATTCACGGGGGCTGTTAAATTAGTATAAATGAGGTGGTTTTTAACACATTGGGAGGGGGTGGGCGAGGGCGCGGAGGTGCTTGAGGTGGAGCTCCTTGGCGAGGCTGAGCGCCA
>JBJEKB010000241.1:0-2299 GCA_051878395.1 Muribaculaceae bacterium | reverse complement strand
GTAAAGGCGCCAATTTGGCTGAAATGAACCTTATTGGTGTTCCTGTACCTCCCGGTTTTACAATCACAACAGAAGTGTGCACCGAATATATGCACAACGGAAAGGATGCTGTTGTAAAACTCATTGAAAGTGATGTGAAAGAATCAATCAAACACATTGAGAACCTCACCGGCAACAAGTTTGACGATGCTCAGAATCCTCTCTTGGTATCCGTTCGTTCCGGTGCCCGTGTTTCTATGCCGGGTATGATGGACACTGTGTTGAACCTTGGTATGAACGACAAGGTGGTTGAGGCTTTGGCTGAAAAATCGGGTAACCCTCGTTTTGCATGGGACTCTTATCGTCGCTTCGTTCAAATGTATGGCGATGTTGTGCTTGGCATGAAACCCAAGAACAAGACCGACATTGATCCATTTGAAGAGGTTATGGATGGCGTTAAGGCTAAGAAAGGTGTGAAACTCGATACCGAACTCGATGTTGAAGACCTTAAGACTCTTGTAAAACTCTTCAAAGAGGCTGTCCTCAAAAACACAGGTAAAGAATTCCCCGATAGCGCTTGGGAACAACTCTGGGGCGCAATCACTGCCGTGTTCGACAGCTGGATGAACGAGCGTGCTATCCTCTATCGCCGCATGAACCAAATCCCCGAAGAGTGGGGTACAGCCGTTAACGTGCAGGCTATGGTTTATGGCAACATGGGTAACACTTCGGCTACAGGTGTGGCTTTCACTCGCGACGCTGCTACAGGTGAAGACATCTTCAATGGTGAATATCTTATCAACGCTCAAGGTGAAGACGTTGTTGCCGGTGTTAGAACTCCTCAACAAATCACTATCGAAGGCTCTCGCCGTTGGGCAAAACTTCAAGGTATCTCCGAAGAAGTTCGCGCTTCCAAATATCCTTCACTCGAAGAGTCTATGCCCGAATGTGCTAAAGACCTCATCGAAACTCAACAAAAACTCGAAGACCACTACAAAGATATGCAAGACCTCGAGTTTACCATCCAAAATGGTAAATTGTGGTTGCTCCAAACTCGTAATGGTAAGCGTACAGGTGCTGCAATGGTTAAAATTGCTATGGACCTTCTCCGTGCCGGTGTTATCGATGAGAAAACCGTGCTCAAGAGAATGGAACCACAAAAACTCGACGAACTCCTTCACCCTGTATTCGACAAGACCGCTTTGAAGTCTGCCAAGAGCGTAGCCAAGGGTCTTCCCGCATCTCCCGGTGCAGCTACAGGTCAAATCGTGTTCTTCGCCGATGACGCTGAAGCATGGGCAGAGCGCAAGAAGAAAGTAATCATGGTTCGCCTCGAAACATCTCCCGAAGACCTTCGCGGTATGAGCGTGGCTCAAGGTATCCTCACTGCACGCGGCGGTATGACATCTCACGCAGCCGTTGTTGCTCGCGGTATGGGTAAATGTTGCGTATCAGGTGCCGGCGAAATCAAGGTCGACTACAAAGAACGCACCGTTGAAATGGGTGGCAAAGTGTTCCACGAAGGCGACTGGATTTCATTGAATGGTAGCACAGGTGATGTTTATGATGGCCTTATCTCGACAGTTGATGCCGAACTCTCTGGCGACTTCGCTGCCATCATGAACCTTGCTGAAAAATACACCAAAGTTGATGTTCGCACCAATGCCGACTCACCACGCGACGCTCTCGTAGCACGTAAATTCGGTGCCAAAGGTATCGGTCTCTGCCGTACAGAGCACATGTTCTTCGAAGGCGACCGCATTAAAGCAATGCGTGAAATGATTATCTCGAAAGACGAAGCAGGACGCCGCTCGGCACTCGCCAAATTGCTCCCAATGCAACGTAGCGACTTCGAAGGCATCTTCACTGCAATGGATGGTCTTGGCGTTACTATTCGCCTCCTCGACCCGCCGTTGCACGAGTTCGTTCCTCATCAGTTGGCTACTCAGAAAGAACTTGCCGAGGAAATGGGCTTGACAGTAGAAGAAGTTAAGAGCGTATGCGACAGCCTTGAAGAATTCAACCCGATGCTCGGTCACCGCGGCTGCCGTCTCGGCAACACATACCCCGAAATCACCGAAATGCAGGCTCGCGCCATCATCGAGGCTGCCTTGAACGTGAAAGCAAAAGGTATCGATGTACATCCCGAAATCATGGTTCCGTTGGTAGGTGTAATCAAAGAGCTTGAAATGCAAGCACGCATTATCAACGCCACTGCACAACAAGTATTTGCCGAAAGAGGCGAAACTGTAGCTTACAAGATTGGTACAATGATTGAAGTGCCTCGCGCTGCTCTCGTTGCCGACCAAATCGCACAAGT
>JBJEKB010000240.1:5097-9570 GCA_051878395.1 Muribaculaceae bacterium | reverse complement strand
CGGCACCCGGAGTTTTAAGGAGGCGGCGTTCCTTGATTCCCACGCGTGTAGTAATCCACTCGTCGTTGGTATCCACCATCTTGGCGATGTCGTCGTTGGTGAGACGGTCCTCGGGCGCAAATGAGGCGATACCACTGATTTTGGCGTTAATCTTCATAACAACTTGTTCATTTAAAAGTATATCCTAAATATGAGTGGATATTTAGGATACTCACAATAAGGGGTTAACTAAATCTCCAAATCAGGCCGTGATTATTCGGCTGCTGCTTTTTCGATAGCGACTTTACCACGATAGTAACCACACTCGCATACGCAGTGGTAAACGTGCCAAGCACCGCAGTTAGGGCAAAGTGCCAAAGTAGGTGCTACTGCTTTATCGTGAGTTCTTCTTTTTGCTGTTCTGGTCTTTGACTGTTTACGTTTAGGATGTGCCATTTTTATTTAAATTTTTAATTGTTATCGTTTAAATTCTTCAAAGCCTCCCATCTGGGGTCAATGAAAGAATCGGAGTTATCAATATCATCTTCCAACTCATCGTCGAACCCACCTTCGATAAGTTCGTCGTTGTCGTCGAAATTTCGAGCGGTCAACTTGCGAAGTTTCGCGCTCATAGCCTTGTTGCACATTCCCGCAGGGTGGACATGCTTCAAGGGAATAGTGAGCATAACGGTGTCGTAGATAATATACGACACGTTGAGACAGGCTTCCGATTCCGGGATGATGAGAAGGTCGTCCTTTTCGTCGGAATACTTATCACCATATTTAACTGTAAGGTGATAAGTGGTGTCAACAATATGCTCCATATCGTCGAGACACCTGTCGCATGGGATAATAATCACACCTTTGAGGGTAAAGTCGAGGTGGAAAATATCCCCCTTATTATTTACCTTCAAGACGACTTTGACATCGCCTTTTTTCACGTCAGGGCTTTCCATATCTTTGAAAAACTCTGTTGTTAACTCATATTCAAACTCTTGCGAGCCCAGTGGCATCCCTTTGAGAGGGAGTTTGAAGGCTGTAAATTTTCCCAAAGTATAATTAGTTAAAAAAACCGATGCAAAGGTAGGAATATTTAATTGAAAAATCAACTTTTCGTTTCAAAAAAGTTTGCCAACGCCTATTTCTGTACCGATTTTGACTATTTTTAAGTGAAATTAACCCATTAGCCGATTCTATTCAGCCTCTTGCTCGAAAGCCTTCGAGAAGAAAAGCATTTGATAGTCGAGCGAGTTGTTCCAATAGGTCCAATTGTGGGTGCCGGGGCGCGAGATGAAGTCGTGGGGGATACCCGCCTTGAGCAGTGCCTCGTGCAATTCGCAGTTCACTTTGTAGAAGAAATCTTCCGAGCCGCAGTCGAAAATGATTTTCAACTGGTCTTTCTTGAGAGTTGGCACAAGGTTGATGACAGTGTGCTTCTCCCACACCTCCTTATTGGTAGCGTAGTCGCCGAGGAGCTTTTTCATGCCCCATTTTTCGGGGAATGGAATGATGTTCACACCGCCGCTCATACTACCAGCGGCACCAAACACATCGCTGTGGCGAATCGCGAGCCACAAAGCGCCGTGTCCGCCCATGCTGAGTCCGGTGATGGCGCGGAAGTTCTTATCGGGAATTGTGCGGAAGGAATTGTCGATGTAGGGGACGAGTTCGGTGATAATGTAACTCTCGAAATTGGAGTTTTTAACCACCGGAGAATCCCAATACCAACTATTTTGCCCGTCGGGACACACAAAAATCACGCCGTAGTCGCTTGCGAGCGCGTCGAGGTCGCCTTTGCTCACAACCCACGATTTATAATCGCCCCCGTATCCATTGAGAAGATACACCACCGGGTATTGTTCTTCCTGCATGTCGGCATCGAAATACTGCGCCGGGAGCACCACAGTGCTCTTAATAACCTTTTGGAGGCACTCGCTTTCCACCTTGATGGTATCTACCAGCACCAAATTCTCATCGTTCTGCGCAACACATGCTACATTGATTGTAAGCGCAAGGGAGAGTAGTAAACAAAAATGTCTTAAAGATTTCATCCTTAAATAGAGTTCAGAATTTTCGCCAAAATTACATAGAAAAGGCGAGATTCAGCGATATTTTTCAAGAATTTTTATCGGTGATGCAAAAAATCGGGCATTCATGAGGCGCAAAGCCCGAATTTTAGTAAATTTACGGAAAAATTTGAGCAAAAATGAAGCATTTTTATCTATTGCCGCTGCTCATGCTCACCGCATGTGCCGGCAACTTGCAGGAGAGTGAAAAGGCGATGATGGTGTGTGGCACCTACACCGCGGGCGGAAGCCATGGGGTGTATTCAATCGTGTTTGACAATGGAAAACTCACGGTTGAAGACTCGGTTGCGGCAAACAACCCATCCTATTTGGCACTCGCCGACGACATGAGCCATATCTATGCCGTGAGAGAGGATGGCGGAAATTCGGGCGTTTATACATTCGACTTCGACCCGGCGACAGGGCATTTCGGCGAGAGCAGTTTTGCCGCCGAAGGGGACAATCCGTGTCATCTCGCCATTGTGGGAGAGAAGATAGTAACAGCCAATTACAGCGGCGGAAGTGTGTCGGAATTTGAGATAGTCGAGAACGGCGTTGCCGGGAATGGACGCACGATGGCGGCTTTCGCCGGCTGCGGTCCCGACACCGTGAGACAGAAAACTTCCCACATCCATTACACAATCCTCACCCCCGACAGCACCAAACTTCTGGCAACCGACCTCGGTGCCGACTGCATCTACGGCTTTGCAGTGAAGGATGGAAACATAACACTCCAAGACACCTTGCAACTCGCTCTCGGCTTTGGTCCGCGGCATCTCGAGTTCTCTCCCGACGGGCAATTCTGCTATCTAATAGGGGAATTGTGTGGCGATGTGATGACACTCCGCTACGAGCACGGCACGCTCACGCCGATTGCGACGATAGAATGCGACAGCCTGCATGTGAGAGGCTCGGGCGACATCCATGTAAGCCCCGATGGGAAATATGTCTATGCCACCAACCGCCTCGAGGGCGATGGCATTCGCACCTTTGCGGTGAACGACGACGGCACGCTGTGTAATGTGGGCTACACCCCCACGCCATCGCATCCGCGCAACTTCGTGATATCGCCGCAAGGCAACTACCTTATCGCGGCTTGCAAAAACGACAATGTAATCGTGGTGTATGCGCGCGACAAGGCTACCGGAAAACTCACACCGACAGGGGAGCGGTTGTCGCTATCCTCGCCGGTGTGTCTAAAGTTTGTGAAATAGCGTGGAAATCTGCTACTCGGTGAGCGAACGGAGCTCGAGCACCGAGCCTGTTTCCGGGCGGTAGATGAGATAGCAAGGCGCTTTCTTGTCGGAGAACAGAGCAGGGTCGGCGCCGAAAGTAACACCATATTGCGACATTTCAAACTTGTCGTCAAACAGGGTGTTTCCCTTGAATTTTATCACCACCTGAGCCTTGCCGGGGATGTTATATACCACGGCGTCTTTGGGCAACTTCTTGGTCTCACCTTTCTCGTTCACCGGGAGAGTGGCGCGCTCCACGACACGCAAGGAGAGATAGAGCGGAGCACCGCTAAGGTCGGTTTTATCCACGATGCCATTGAGATTGGAGATGCGTGCAATCACCTCGTTGGTAACATCTTTGCCGGGGCAGTACTCTACCGATTTTATGACATTGGTGGTGGTTGTGGTGCCGAGGAAAAGGGCGGTGAGAGCCTCCTCCTGCTTGTCGAGCTGTTGCATGGTGAGTTTCATCGCAGCACCGTCGGGTGGCATCTGGTCGGCTTCGCCGGTGATGAGATTGGTGCGGCTCTCACGAATTTTGTAGATGAGAGAGGCAGCGATTTCAGCCTTCTTGGCGGTGGATTCGCTCACGAGGAGTTCGCCCGGGACCGATTTCAGATAGGCATCGTCGGCAAGAATCGAAGGCTTAGAATCGGGCGGAAGCACACGAGCGGGAATTTCGCTTATTTCGGTATCCACATCGGCATTAATAGCGAGCGGAACGCCTTGCTTGTTGAGGGTGACAAACGGATTGGAACCCGGCTTGAACTTCATAAGATATTTAGTGGTGTCGGGTTCGCCAAACGGGGTAACATACACCGCCGTAACATCCCAAGTGCGGAAGTCTTCCGAGATTACATCGCTGACACCGAGGTATTTCTTGGCATACTGGAAATAAGGACCGGCAATGCGTTGGGTGCATTGAGCCTGAATTTCGATTTTGAGATGAGTAACAGGGAGCGAGAACACAATCCCATAGTCATTGCTCTTGTCGGCAGTGAGTTTAGTAGTGTTTTGCGCAGTAGCCGCAGGCATCAACGCGAGAGCCAAAGCGGCAGCCATAAATTTTTTCATCATATTCATCATTCTTTAGTATTAATCGATTTAGAAAGAGAGCGACACGCCTCCCATAAGGTTAAATTTCTGTTCATACACCACAGGGGTGAGGCGATACTCCTTGTTTAGGAGGTTGT
>JBJEKB010000240.1:0-4997 GCA_051878395.1 Muribaculaceae bacterium | reverse complement strand
CACCACAGGGGTGAGGCGATACTCCTTGTTTAGGAGGTTGTTTGCGCTCGCCCACACAGCCACAAGATTGTTGATTTTGTAGCGGGCAGCGAGCGAGAGGATGTGGGCATTCTCCTTGGAATATGGGGCAAGCGACCAATTCTCGGCTGAATTTCGAGTGAATTGATAGAAATTCAGATCGAGCAAGCCACGGTATTCGACGGTGATGGAGAGCGGCTTAATCGGGGAGAATCGAACGCGCGCGTCGATGTCGAAATCGGAGCGGAGCGGACCGGTGTAGTATCCTTTGTCGGCATCATTGCTTGTGGCGGAGAGTGCCACCGATGCTTCGAATATCGAGCCGTAGGAATATGAGAGCGAAGCACCATAGCCAAAGCCCTTGACATCGTGGAAGATATAGGCGTTGTAGCCTTCGTTGTTTGATACGGTAACCCGGTCATAGGCATCTTTGGTGATAGAATAGCCCGCCCACAGCGATGCTTTGAAGCCCGAGAATGGTCCGAAGTTAAGACCTATACGGGCATCGATAGGGGTGTTGGTTGTAACATATTGTTCGCAGGGTTGCACATAGCGGTCGGCATTGAACAGGGTGGCGTAATCGTTAAGCCGGAGACCGCCGTTGAGCGAGACAAACGCCCCCACCGAGCGAGAGGTGTTGTGTAAATCGAAGCGCACATCGGGAGCCACCTTGAATCCGCCCTCTTTGATGCCGAGTTGCACTTTGGCTCCGAGGCGAGCGGTGAAATTGCCTTGCTGTATTGTGTAGTAGGGATTTACTGCAAAAATTCCGCGACCATCGCCATCGAAAGATTTCCTCAGGCTGCTGTATGCGCCGATGGCAATCGAGCGCGACGCTAAAGATGTAAGCGCAATCTCGTTGTTCAAGCCGAGGAACAGGTAGTCGATAGAGGCGTCAATCCCGATGCGGCTGCTGTTTTCCCATTCGCTCGACACACCTGCATTGAGGTTGAGGTGTGTTTCCTTTGAGTCGAAATCTCTG
Source organism: Muribaculaceae bacterium (assembly GCA_051878395.1). Lineage (GTDB taxonomy): Bacteria > Bacteroidota > Bacteroidia > Bacteroidales > Muribaculaceae > W0P31-042. Next base: position 3,997 of record JBJEKB010000240.1, on the reverse strand, counting down.
ATGCTGTTTTGCTTGATAGAGAAATAGTTAAGTCCCAAGCCCGCATAGCAATCGATGCTGCTACCGGGATTGCTTTTACCCATGATATTGAAACCAATCTCGTTTGCCTTACTTTCCGGAGTTTTCACTTCATCGGTCCCGATGTTTGCCAAGTAGTTCTGGAAGGCATACTTGTAATGGATGTCGGCGGTGAGAGTGAGCGATTTGAAGGCGTGAAGGAAGTCGATGCGAGCCAATTCCCGATAGAAACGCTGCTTAAGGTCCTTGTCGCCCGATGGCAGAAGCGGCTTTCCGCTCCAGGTGGATGTGTGGTTGAGGGCGATAGACAACCGAGTCTTGTCGTTGTCGATGATGCGATAGCCTGCATCGCCCGCCATATTTAGGAAAGAGCCGACGCCATAGTGTAGATAGCCGCGAGTGGTGAGGTAATCGGGGTCGGTCTTGTAGCCGTATGGGCTAAGCATATACAAGCCGTTGCCGGTAGCCACCGGAGAAACATTGTCGCTATAAGAGAGTTCCTTGGAAGTTGGGGCGATTTTCACCATCACAGGCTTCGCCTTGAGTTTGACAGCCTTCTGCTCCACAGGCACATAGTCTTTATCGACGACAATCTCCTTGGTGAGGTCGTCTTGAGCTGGCGCAGTGGCAGGGAGGAGCAGTGCTGCAACGAGTGATATTATAAGTTTGAGATTATTCATCATTTTTTATTGAGTTTTCTGAGACGTTGTTCAATCATTTCGAAGATGTCGGGTTCTTTCCCCGGATAGTTGGACTTGAGGCTTTCGAGATATTCGCGCGCGGCAAAATTATCGCCTTTCTTGGCGTAGATGTCGGAGAGGAGAATAAATGCCCGAGCGAGCCAGTAGTTGTGAGGAGTGCCCTCGTCGATAAATGCGTTGAGGGTTTTCTCTGCCTTGCTCATTTTGTCGTTGTCGAAATAGTATTCGGCAAGATAGAAAGCCGATTTGGCGCCATAGAGCGATTGCGGGTCGGCGGCGAGTTTGCTCCAGTCCTCGACGGCGGCGCTCCCTTTGCCGGTGTTTCGGAGAGCATTGGCACGGAGGAAACGCGCTTCCATCTCCTCGTCTGCCGAAGCGGTGCTGTTGGCGAGCACCTCACCTGCGGCGGCAATCACCTCGGGATAGCGAGCGAGGTCGTTGGCGGCACGAAGGATGCCGAGTTGGGCGGCAAGGCGGTTGTCGGCGGTGGTGGCGCGCTTGGCGAGTTCTTGATAGGTGAGCATGGCGTCGGTGGCATGACCCTGACGCATGAGGATGTCGGCTTTCATCGCGAGTGCGTCCTCGGCAAACGAGGCATCGGCGCCTGCGGCGAGCACCTCATTGAGTTGGGCGAGGGCGATGTCGTATTGCGCATCGGCATAATGCTGCTTGGCTATGTAGAACCGCGCCTGCAGTGCGTAGGCGCCATCGGGGAATCGCTTGAGGTATTCCTCGATTTTGCGAGTGCCTGCATTGTTCTCGAGGAACGCTTTCTCGGCGGCGTAGAATGTGAGTTTGTCCACCTCGGAGATGTCGAGGCGCGGAGCGTTGGGGGTGGAGGCGAGGAACGCCTGGAGGTCGTCGATATTGCCGTTTTCGGAATAAATCACCTTCATGTCTTCCACTGCGAGCGAAGCCTCCTCGCTTGCGGGGTAGGAGGATACCACTTTTTTATAGGTAGCGATGGCGTTTTTCTCATCGCCCATATTTTTATAGGTGATTGCAAGTTGGAGCAACCCCTTTCGAGCCTCGGGAGCGGAGGGATAGCGGCTCACGAGGCGGCGGAATGTGTTGGCTGCGCCATCGTTGTTGCCGGCGGATATTTGCGCCTGCGCCTTTTCGAGCATAGCGTTCGGGGCTATCGACGATGAGGGGAAGTCGGCGAGCAACTTGTCGAGCAACTCAATCTTGGCAGAGTGTTTTTTCTGCAATCCGAGCATCATAGCCTGTTGGAACATCGCATAGTCGGCTGTGGATGGACTTGTGGCGCGTGCGCGGCTGTAGAAAGTCTCAGCCGACGCGAAATCTTTACCATAATAATAGGTGTCTCCGATGCGGGTTTGCGCGTCGGCAGTCATTGCCACACCAAGTGCGCCCGAAGAGATTGCCCGGGTGAACCAAGTGCGCGCGTCGGAGTATTTTTTCTGCTTGAATTGGGAATATGCGAGCGAATATTGCCCGAGGGCATAGTTGTCGGTGCGCGATGTGGAAAGGTTGAGGAATTTGCGGTAGTCGCTCGATGCGGCCTCAAATTTTCCTTGAGCGTAGCGGCAGTTGCCGAGCACGAGGTAGCACTGCGCGAGGATGCCGTTGCCTCGGTCGCCAAGGTTGACAGCTTCTAAAATCTGCGCGGTGGCAGAGTCGATGTCGCCATTGGAAAAACGCGACGCGGCAAGGTTGTAAAGCACATATTGCTTGGCGCGAAGGATGTCGGGCGACGGCTTTGCGATGCGGTTGATGCTTGCGAGAGCACGCTCATAGTCGTTTCCGGTGATATAGGCGTTGCAGAGGTATTCCCCCGCTTCGGAAGCATATTGCGAATTGGGATATTGGTTGACAAAATCCTCAAAAATATCGACAGTGCGGCTGAATGGCGTGCGGCTGCCCGAACTTTGCGCCACCGCATAGTTGAAAAATGCGGTTTCGAGAGTGGCGGCATCGTGAGGCATTTTCATTGCCCGCTCAAAAGCCATCGACGCACTGCTGTGGTCGGCTTTTGCCACATAACATTCGCCGAGATAGAGATATGCGCTTTGCGCCATGGCATCGTCGCCTTCGGTGGCGTGGCGCAGGTTTTCGATGGCGTCGTCGATGCGAAGGTTGTCGTAATCTATCACGCCAAGGATATAGCGAGCCGAGCGCATGGGCGTGATGTCGCATTTCTCACACTCGCCGAGATAATCGGCAAGATATGAGTGCGCCTCGTCGGCAGCCCCGGTGTTGTAAAGGCTTTCGCCCACGATGCGAAGCAATTCGTGGCGAAATTCGCTCTGCCTGTTTGCCGCGAGGAGCCTCTTTCCGAGAGAAATCACCCCATCGTAGTCGCTGCGGTGATACATGATTTGAGCGATATAGTATTGCGAGTTGTATTCGAGCAAATCGTCGCCCTTCACACCCCGGAAACAGTCGAGCGCACTGTCATATTCCCCGGCCACATAGTGTAGATAGCCGTAATAGAAGGTCGAGGCGGTGGCATAGCGCTTCACCCCGGCTATCTTGTCGATGCAGGCGCGCGCCTCGTCGAATCTCGCAAGCCGCATATAGGAATAGCCGAGCCGGAAATTCAGGTCAGCGGCATTTTCGCTGTCGAAGGCATCGCGGCGGATCGATTCGTAATTTGTGAGAGCCTCGCCATACTTTCCCGCGTAGAAATAGGCATTGCCGATGTTGAAAATAGCCTCGGAAGTGTACTTCCCGGCGGGGAAACGATTGATGTATGAGTTGAGCGCGTCAATAGCATCGCAGCTTCCAAGATGAAATTTGCACATGGCTGTGTAGAACACAACATCCTCCGACTCACGATTGTCGATTCCGCGCAGTTGGTCGAGCGCTCCGGCATAATCGCCTGCCTCATAGAGAGAAACGGTTCTCGACATCGTTCCATAATCACCCGTGGCGAGGATGTCGCCATTTGCAGCCGGCACACCGAGCACGGCAGCACATGCAAGTGAGAAAAATATATTCCTTAGTTTCATTTGTTCCAAAATATCGGCGGAAGAGCAGCCCTGAAGCAGGCGCACATTATCCGCATTATAATCATAATGCAAAATTAAGGCAAAAGGATTGAGAAACAAAGAGAATTACCCCCTTTTCACATTTTTTTAATGGCAAGGCAACGGGCTCCACTGTGACTTACTGCAAAAAGTGTGCCCCGCTCCGATAGGGGCAGGGCACGGGAATACATCCTCAGTGAAGCGTGGTTACTTCACCACTACTGATTGTGTTTTGACACCGGTTCTTACAATGTAACAGCCTGGCATTACGGGCACTGCGGTGTT
>JBJEKB010000239.1:0-2315 GCA_051878395.1 Muribaculaceae bacterium | reverse complement strand
CTATTCTGTGCTCAACCTCCTCGGGGAAAATCTTGATGCCCCCACTATTCACAACATTGTCCCATCTTCCGTGCCAATAAAATGAGTGATTATCAACAAGTTCCACCACATCATTGGTAACAACTCGCTGAATCGACAAGTGTGGCACATCGGCAACTAAGCATCCGCGGTCATCTGTCGAAAAAGAAATCCCCGGAAGAGATTTGTATGGCTCGTTATCTCTGCCGATACGTGCCAAGGCTATATGAGAACAGGTCTCAGTCATTCCATAGGTGGCATAGGCGTTAATACCCATATCGCCAATGCGATTTTTCATCTTTTCCGAGATAGCACCGCCTCCAATAATGACATTCTTGATAGGATGTAATAAATGCTCATTATTGAGTAGGTATTGCATTTGAGATGGAACAAAAGCCGCAAGGTCGATTACAGAAAGATTGTGTTTTGTAAGCGGTGCATTGCTCGCTGCCTCTTCATATATTGTCGCATTGAGAACCATAGCCCTCACAATCATCATTTTTCCGGCTATATAGTTGGGAGACAGGTTGAGATATAGCACCGAGTCTTTATCCAAAGAAAAGAACTCGACAGTTTGCTGTGCCGATGCTATCATGTCGCTCTTTTTCAATCTAACCTCTTTTGGCGTGCCGGTGGACCCCGAGGTGTGAGCCATTATGAAATCCTCATCATTGAGCCATTCCGCAACAAATTGATAGAAATCAGAAGATGCTACCTCCGCCACATCATCAAGAGAGCTGCAAGGGCTGCCATTCACATTTATGTTTAGTTTATCCATTTCAATTCGGGTATTTCAAAATGCAACATCGGGTTATAAGTTATATAATCCTTCTCTTGCACAAGAGGAGATGCAAAATTATTGGTAAATAAATTTCCGGTTCCCAAACCTTGAGGAATTAGAGGCATCAATGTGGCTACCCACTGAGAAATAGCGGCAAGACCGATGTTCGATTCTAAAGCGCTGGTAACCCATCCACCGATATTATATTGTGCAGCCATCTTCAGCCAATCTTCACTTCGCGAGATGCCACCCACCAGCGAGGGCTTGATGATGATGTACTGAGGATGAATGTTTCTCAACAATTCGTTCATTGTCAAGTAATCATTTATTCCGATAAGTTCCTCATCGAGAGCGATGTGAATTGGAGATTCTCTGCACAGGCGTGCCATTTCCGCCCAATTTCCGGCTTTGATGGGTTGCTCAATCGAATGAATTTTGAATTCGGAAAGGCGTTTCAGTTTTTCAAGAGCCGAATCCACCGAAAAACCGCCATTGGCATCGAGGCGTATCTCAATCTCCGATGCCGGGTGCTCTTTTCTGATTGCAGCAATCATCTCCACCTCATCTTCAAAATCAATAGCGCCGACTTTAAGTTTTATGGTTTTGAATCCTGCATCAATCTTTTCCTTAATACGCGTGAGCATTTCAGCCTTGGAGCCCATCCACACGAGTCCATTGATACGGATTGGCATTTTGCCGTAAATGAAAGGAGATTTATAGTATTCCCGTTTGCAACCATTGGAAAAGTCGTATAACGCAGTCTCCAAGCCAAACATGATGGAACTGTATTGAGACACATCCACTTGCTGCCCGTTGCTTATGGCTCGGCACACATCTCTCAACACTTCCTCATATTCCGGGACATCCTCTGCCGAAAGTCCGCGAAACAAAGCGCACTCACCTATTCCAAAGCGTTCAGGCTCATTCTCGTCCCACACCTTGATGAAATAGGTGTCTTTATAAGTCAGCACCCCTCGGGATGTGCCGGCATTGAACTTAAAGATAAGACGATAAGGCGAATATGCGGCTCTCATTATCCCGGGAATTTTGGAAATTGGTCGAAATTCGGGTCTCGTTTCTCAAGAAACGCGTTCTTCCCCTCTTGAGCCTCCGCCATAAGATAATACATGAGAGTAGCATCGCCGGCAAATTCCATAAGACCGCGTTGCCCGTCGAGTTCGGCATTAAGCGCACGCTTTATCATTCTTATAGCCATCGGGCTGCGTTTGAGAATAATCTCGCACCATTCCACAGTGGCATCTTCGAGTTGGTCGAATGGCACGACCTTGTTTACCATCCCCATCTCTTCAGCCTCCTTGGCGGTATATTGCTGACACAAGAACCATATTTCACGCACTTTCTTCTGTCCTACGCAACGAGCAAGATAGGAAGAACCGAATCCTGCATCGAAACTACCCACCTTCGGACCGGTTTGACCGAAACGGGCATTCTCACTGGCGATAGTGAGGTCGCAAACCACATGAAGCACATGGCCGCCACCGATAGCATAGCCATT
>JBJEKB010000238.1:0-9616 GCA_051878395.1 Muribaculaceae bacterium | reverse complement strand
AATGAGCAAATTTAAAGTTTATTGTCAAAATGCATAAATAAACTACAATTTTTTCCAAGCCAAAAATGAAAAGCAAAATTTCGATACTCATATTGCTGATGGCGGCGATGATTGGCATCACAGGTTGCAAATCGTCGAAAACCGCGACAGGCGGCGACAAAGAAGCCGGCAACAGCAGCCTCAATGCCGTAATCAATGCCTACGACAAAGATTGGGACTCATTCACCTCGTCGGGAAAAATCAAATTCGACGGGAGCCTCTCGCTATCGTCGTCGATGCAGGTGAGGATGCGCCGCGGACACTCGCTGTCGGTGTCGATACGCCCGCTACTCGGCATCGAGATGGCAAAACTGGTGATTGTCGAAGACACAATCCTCTTTATCGACAAGAGCCAGAGCCGCTATGCCTGCGACCAAATAAGCAACATCCTCGGCACTCGCCTCAACCTCGAGTCGCTGCAATCGCTGTTCCTCGGACGCCCGTTCTCGGTGAATGGCGGCGCGCTCAAGAAAGCGACTGACGCCGAAGTTAAGCCACTCGACGACGGCACCATCGAGATTATCCCGCGCGAGCAGATAGCGCCGGTTCTCTACTCCTTTTTCACCGACAACGCCAACAACATTGCCCGAATGAGAGTGGAAGGCCTCGGCAGCAGCGCACTCACGGCATACTACGACTATTTCACCACCACCGACTGGGGGAACATCCCCACCGAGGTGCTTATGACCACAGCCGCACGCTCCAACTCGATAAAAATCGAGTACAACAAAGGGAGTATGCGCTGGAACGAATCGTTTGACGAGAAAATCACCATCCCGAGCGGCTACCGCAAAACGGAGGTGAAAGCCTATCTGCAAATGTTGTTCCACTAAACACCGCGCGATATGAAGAAGGTACTGCTATCTCTGGCTGTTGCGATGCTTGCGGCATTGCTCCTCGCCCCCGAAGCGATGGGCGACAATCGTGTGCGCCGTGTGAAACGCCAGCAGCAGACCAATCAGCGCGAGTTGCGGGAGACCAAGCGGAAACTCTCAGCCAACACCACAGCCACCAAGCGACAACTCAACGCGCTCAACCGCATCACAGCCGAAATCGAGGAGAAAAACCGGGAAATCGGCTCGCTCACAGCAATTTCCGACTCGCTGAGCCGCGAAATCACCATCATCCGCGACTCGATAACCTATTACGAGACAAAGCACAAACGCCTCAGCGAAAACTACGCCAAGGCGGTGAGAGCTGTTCATTCCCACTCTTCATCGCTCGATATGCTCCTGTTTATCTTCTCCAGCGACTCGTTCAAGCAGGCGGTGCGGCGCTATCGCTACATACGGCAGTTTGCCCGCTGGCGCGAGAAGCAGAGCGAGGAGATTAGGGCGGCACGCGGCAAACTTGTGGAGAAGCGCACCCAACTCGAAACGGCATTGCGGAGCAAATCCACCGCCATCGAGCGTCTGAACCTGGCAAGCAGCGACCTCTTGAGCCGCCAAAGCAGGCAGCAGACCATTGTAACCAACCTGCAAGGGGAGGCGGCTACTCTCAAGCGCGTAATGGCTGAGCAACAGCGGCAGGCAGCGGAACTTGACCGCCGACTCGGCGAACTGATTGCCGAGGAGGAGCGCGCCGCAGCAGCACGCGCAGCAGCCGAAGCGGAACAGCGTCGCAAAAAAGCCGACTCCATAGCGGCAATTCAAGCCACCAAGCCCGAAACAGCCGACACCAAGCCGGCAAAATCGGCATCCGAGCCTGCCAAGCCGGCAACAAAGCCGACCAAGCCAGCCACAAAGCCGGCTCCCGCAAAACCGATTACCAAAACTACAGGATACACGATGACTGCCGAGGAACGCACACTCTCGGGCAGCTTCGAGAGCAACAAAGGCAATCTGCTTTTCCCCGTAACGGGAAAATACCGCATCGTGAAACCGTTTGGACGACAAAAACACCCCGAACTGAAATATGTGGAGACCGACAACGGCGGTATCGACATCGAAGTGCCCGGCGGAACAGCGGCTCGCGCCGTGTTTGAAGGCAAAGTAACCGGAATCTTCAAGCCCGACGGCTACAACACCGTTGTGCTCATTCGCCACGGCAACTACATCACCGTGTATGCCAATCTCGCAAGCATCACCGTAAAGCCCGGGCAGATGGTGAAAACCGGCGAGACTATCGGCACAATATTTACCGACCCCGACGACGACAACAACGCAATCCTCCATTTCGAGATACGCAAAGAAAGAGAGAAACTCAACCCCACCCTCTGGGTGAAATAAACCGCAGCCCACATGGAAGTAAGAAGATACACCCCCGATGAAGCCTCGCAATGGGACGCATTTGTGAGAAGCGCAAAAAACGCCACATTCTTGCACCTGCGCGGCTATCTCGACTATCACAGCGACCGATTTGCCGACAATTCGCTCATATTCAGTCGCAACGGCAAGGCAATCGCTATCCTTCCGGCCAACCGGGTGGATAACACACTCTTTTCTCACCAAGGACTCACCTACGGAGGATTTATCACTCCGGCAGCCCACTTCGGCATGGAAGATATGATGGAAGTGGGAGAAGCATTGAAAACCTACGTTGCCGAAACGGGGATAGACACCCTCGTGTATAAGCCTGTGCCGCACATCTACCACACCTACCCTGCCGAGGAAGACCTGTACCTCATGTTCCGGCTCAAGGCGCAAATCGCCACTTCGGGGTTGTCGTCGGTTATCGACATCGAGAACCGCGCTCCTTTCAACGAGAATGCCAAGCGTGCCGTGAAACACGCCACCGCCCAAGGCGTCGCTATCGAGCAATCGACCGATTTCGCCGCTTTCTGGAAAATCCTCTCGGAAGTGCTCCACACGCGCCACGGCGTGGCACCGGTGCACACCATCGACGAGATTGTGATGCTCCACGAGCGATTCCCCGAGCAGATTCGCCTCTACACAGCCTCGTGCAACGGAGAAATAGTTGCCGGAACCGTGCTCTACGACACCGGCAGAGTGGCACACGCGCAATACATCGCAGCATCGGAGCAGGGACGCTCGCTCAAGGCGCTTCCGCTGCTTTTCAAGCACATTTTGGAGAACGAATGTCGCGGCAACCGCTATTTCGACTTCGGCATCTCAACCGAAAACGGAGGTTTGACCCTCAACGAAGGTCTCGATCGGCAGAAATACGGCATGGGCGGTCGCGGTGTCGTGTATAACAGCTACATCGTAAAATTCTGACATTCAACCGCTATGCCACAGAACAACAGCGACACAATATCACGACGCATCCTCAAGGCTATGACGCTCTTTGGGGGAGTGAGAGTGGTGTCGATTCTCTGCTCGATTATCCGCACCAAATTTGTGGCGTTGTGGCTCGGACCGGCAGGCGTGGGGTTATTCGGACTCTACAACAATGTCGTGGATATGATTTCCTCATTTTCCAACCTGGGAATGCGCGACAGTTGTGTGCGCAACATAGCATCGGAGAAATCGAGTTACGCAATAGCGGTGATAATCACCGTGGTGCGACGGTGGGCAATGATGCTTGGCGCGCTCGGCTCGCTTATCGCCCTCATCCTCTCCCCTATCCTCAGTTTTGCCACATTTGGCGACTACGAGCACATCTGGGGATTTGTGGCACTCTCGGTGGTGTTTCTAATCAACTCCCTCACCCTCGGCGAGGAAGCGGTGCTGCAAGGCACGGCGCGACTCCGCCGCCTCGCCCGCGCATCGATTTGCGGCGTTGTGGCAGGTATGCTGGTGAGCATCCCGATGTTCTACTTCTGGCGGCTCGACAGTGTGATTCCCTCCATCCTCGCATATCACGCCACCACCGGACTTTTTATGTGGATATGGCGCAACAAAGATTTCAAAAGCGAACCGGTATCGCTCACTCGGCGGGAAACCGTAACACGCGGACTCGGTTTTATCAAGGTGGGCACATATATGATGGTGAGCTCGTTTGTGTCGCTCCTATGCGCCTACCTGTTCCGCTCCTACCTCAACAACTATTACGGCACCACCGACGTGGGTTTGTTTCAAGCCGGCTTCACCCTCGTGAGCCAATACACCGGCATAATTTTCGCCGCCATGGGTGTGGAATACTACCCTCGGCTCTCAAAGACCATCGACAGCCGCAACCGCACCTCGCTCTTTGTTTCCACACAAATCAATCTGCTGCTCACTCTGCTCATCCCGATAATCGCGGTGTTCATCTTTGCCTCGCATTGGATTGTACTGCTGCTCTATTCAAGCGAATTCACCTCAATTGAGCCGTATATCACCGTGGCGATGCTCGGAATCGTGTTCCGCGCCCTCTCCTGGGGGATGGCATTCACCATTCTCGCCAAGGGTGACGGTCCCACATTCATAGTAACCGAATGTGTGAGCGCGGCAGTGGGGCTTGCACTCAAAGTTCTACTATTCGACACTATGGGGATAGCCGGACTCGGTGTGGCATTCACGGCATGGTATTTGGTTTATGTGACAATAATCTACTATGTGTATCGCCGCCGCTATCGGCTCACGCTCCACGCATCCACATTCAAGCTGGCAATTCTCGCCATAGCATCCACCGCGGCAACGCTATTCTGCCACAGCAAGGAGTGGCTCGCAGCCGAAGTGATATTGGTTATTATCCTCGCCGCCATATCGCTCACAATATTGCGCAAAACAGCATCAAGAGAGCACAAAAAGTGATAAAAAAGGGATTTATTACTTTTATTTTCAGTAATTTATATTTTTTATCAAGAAAATATTTGCTTTTAATCTTTTTTGTGCTTACCTTTGCATTGTTATTCAAAGGCAATGCAGAAATGAAAGCATTTCTGTTTCCCGAGAGGGATGTCGGATCGAGTGACAGACTGAAATTTTTATACAATAAGGGTCTCAACTTTAAAGTGGAGATTCTTTTATTTTTTACTAATTAAAAACAAATTTAAAACCATGGCAATTACTTACATGACCCAAGCCGGGTACAAAAAGAAAATGGAAGAAATCGCTTATCTCGAAAATGTTAAGCGTCCCGAAATATCTCGCGCTATCGCAGAAGCGCGCGACAAAGGCGATTTGTCGGAGAATGCCGAATACGATGCAGCCAAAGAGGCTCAAGGTATGCTCGAGATGAAAATCTCGCAACTCAAAGACCTCGTGGCTAACGCTCGTATTATCGACGACAGCAAGCTCAACACCGAGGAGGTGCAGATTCTCAACTCTGTTACCATCAAGAATGTGAAGACCGGCGCTCAGATGAAATACACCATCGTTGCCGACAGCGAGGCTAATATCCGCGAAGGCAAAATCGCTTCGAGCACTCCTATCGCCAAAGGTCTCATCGGACACAAGGTGGGCGAAGTGGTTGAAATCCAAGTGCCGTCGGGCAAAATGCAATTCGAAATCGTTAATATTTCTATCGACTAATATTTTGGTATTATGGCTTCTATTTTCAGTAGAATTGTAGCAGGTGAAATTCCATGCTATAAAGTAGCCGAAGACGACAATTATTTTGCTTTCCTCGACATTGCCCCGGTTGCTCCGGGACACACCCTCGTTATCCCCAAAAAAGAGGTGGATTACATTTTCGACCTCACCGACGAGGAATACCTCGGACTTATGACCTTTGCGCGCAAAGTGGCTGCCGCATTGCAAAAAGCGATGCCTTGCAAGCGTATCGGCGTGGCTGTAATGGGCTTGGAAGTGCCTCACACTCATGTTCATCTTGTCCCCATTAACAAAGAAAGTGATATGAATTTCTTCCGCGACAAGCTTTCCCTCCCCGCCGAAGAAATGGCTGCTATTGCAAAGAAAATCTCCGACTGCTTCTAAGAGATAGAAGTACTATTCACCCCATAAAAGAGCATCCACGCGGTGCTCTTTTTCTTTTTATCGTCATTTTTAACCATTACTGTTGTGTAAGTGGCAAGAATTTCATAATTTTGACAATCCAATAGTGCAAAACAATGAATATGCAAGAAAAAATGCAATGGCAAGACCTTATCAGCGATAAGCGACTTGGACTGGAAGATTACAAAGAGACCAAAAACAGTGTTCGCAGCGATTTCCAGCGCGATTACGACCGCCTTATCTTCTCCTCGCCGTTCCGTCGCTTGCAGAACAAGACGCAGGTGTTCCCGTTGCCGGGAAGCATATTTGTGCACAACCGCCTCACTCACAGCCTCGAAGTGGCAGGCGTAGGACGCTCGATTGCCAACGAGGTGATGCTGCAACTCCTTCCGCGCTACGCCTCCGAGCCTTGGGCGCACAGGCTTCACAACATCGGCGAAATCGTGTCGGCGGCATGTCTCGCCCACGACCTCGGGAATCCGCCGTTCGGACATTCGGGCGAGAAAGCAATAGGCACATATTTCTCCGAGGGGGAAGGGCTTCAACTCAAGCCGCTCCTCACCACCGAGCAATGGAACGACCTAATCCATTTCGAGGGCAATGCCAACTCTTTCAGGTTGCTCACCCATCAGTTCAAAGGACGCCGCAAGGGTGGATTTGCAATGACCTACTCTCTCCTCGCCTCGATAGTGAAATATCCCTACTCCTCGGCACACGCCAACGAGAAAGGGAAATTCGGATTCTTCACCTCCGAGCACGACATCTACACAAAGATTGCCCATGAACTGGGGATTCTGAAAACCGCAGATGATTACTTCTGCCGCCACCCGCTGGTGTATATGGTGGAGGCAGCCGACGACATCTGCTACCAGATTATGGACATCGAGGATGCACACAAACTCAAGATTATCGACACCCCCACAACAATATCGCTGCTCACCGGTTTCTTTGACGAAGAACGAGTTGAGCACATGAATCATGTGATGAGCGACATCGACGACCGCAACGAGAAAGTGGCTTATCTGCGCTCTTGCGCCATCGGCACCCTGGTGGCTGAATGTGCCAAGGCGTTTATCGACAACGAGCAGCAAATCCTCGCCGGAAAATTCCAAGGGAGCCTCATTCAGCACATCTCGGCTCAGCCGCGCAAAGGATACGACGCCTGCACCGAACTTGCATACGCCAAGATTTACTGCGCCAACGATGTTGTGGATATCGAACTCGCCGGTAACCAAATCATCACATTCCTGCTAAATCGCCTTATCGAGGCTGTGAGATTCCCCGAGCGCAACTATTCCAAACTGCTCCTAAGCCGTGTTCCAAGCCAATACGATGTGTATGCCGACACGCTTTTCGGCAAGATACAGGCTGTAATCGACCATATCAGCGGTATGACCGATGTCTATGCCCTCGATTTATACCGGAAACTCAACGGCATGTCGCTCCCTGCAGTGTAACGCACCTATCGCAGGGTGATACCTGTTACAATATTCTTGGAAGAACCGCGCCACGGAAGAGTGCCGAGGTAGGTTTCGTATTGCACGCACACTTTCTTGCCACTCCCCTGGAGCGCCATTATCTCCGACGCTATCGAGTCGTTAACTACCGAGAATGAGAAATCGCGTTGATACACTCGGGAGGTGTCGTTGATGGCAAACTCGCTTATCATGTCCCCCTCGAATGTGGTGAACATATAGCCGCGTTTCTCAATATTGAGAATGTAACCGGTTTTCTCAGCATTGACAACATAGGGGGAGCAATACTTGTAGTAGAACCATCCGCCCACCGAGAGCAGTGCCACAACAGCCACGATTACAATAAATTTGAGCCATCGGTGCGATTTCACATGAATCACATCTTCATCCAGTTCATCATCGTCATCATCATTGTTCTGCACGGGGGTTGTCGGTGCAGCCGGAGCCGATGGCTGCGGGGCAACCGAGGGGCGTTGGGATGGCTGAGCTGCAGGCTCGTCATCCGAGCTACTAAAGAAATCTTCAAAATCGTCTAAATTATCTTTAGCCATTATCGTTTCAAATTACAAGGGTTGTTTTATCGTCTAAAGCGACATGCCTTCGCCGTCGCTGTCTGATTCTATCTTGGTTATGCCTGCCTTGATGCGGCTGCGGTCGATTGCCATGCTCACAAAAGCATAGATTCCGAGCACGATGAGGAGCAGTGTCTGTGCGCCCCACACCACCATCGCAAATGTCGATGCAGCGGCATCAAACGGTCCTGCAGGGTTGAAATTGGTGCCTACGCCATAGAGCGAGAGACCGAAAATCACGGCAATGTGCCATGCGCCGAGACCGCCGTTGGTGGGGATGCCCATACTTATCGAACTCAACACAAATATCACGAGAGTGGGTATGAGTCCGAGCGACGCGGTATAGGAGAATGCGAAAGTGGCAACATAAAGTTGGGTGAAATAGCATCCCCAAATGAGGATGGTATAGAACAGGAACCACCATTTGCCATCCATCTTCGCCACCACGATAAAGCCGTTCCAGAGATTGGAAACAAGTGTGCGAATCTTCAACACAAACTTATTGGAAGTCTTCACGGTGAACAACGCCACGAGAGCGGCGATGCCGGCTACGCCCAAAGCCCACAGAAGCGGCGATGTGAGCATATTGTAGATGCCGTCCTTGGCTTGAGGATATGTGTCGAGAAACGAGATAAAAGCACTTTGAGCCAGGAAAAATGTGATGAAAGTGAGGAAAAGCACCGTAAATGTGTCGGAAAGACGGTCGCCGACCATCGAGCCGAGCACCTTGGTAAACGACACCTTCTCGCGGTCGGCAATGTAACCCGAACGCCACACCTCGCCAAGGCGCGGAAAAATAAGATTTACGGCGTAGGTGCCGAAAATCGAGTTGATTAATGCCGAAGTGGAAGGGCGCACACCGAGGGCACGCAACTGCAACCGCCACCGCAATGCACGAAACACATGACTGAACACGCTGATTATCAATGCCGCGCCAATCCACCAATAGTTGATTTCGCTTCGCATGATTTCTTTCATTTGGTCGATATCGACATTCTTGCACAGGAAATAAAACAAGCCTACGCCTATCACTACAGGAACAAAAAACTGTAGAATTTTCCCGAATCCTTTTTTTAACTTATCTTTTTCCAAAATTTATATTATCTTTGTATGTTGCAAATTCTTTATGGTGCAAAGATAGTGCAAACGAGAGGAATATCAAAATAAAAACGCAGTTTTTAATTTTGCATTCCCGAGTGCAGCCTATCTTATCTAAAGATAGTGCAAACGAGAGGAATATCAAAATAAAAACGCAGTTTTGCGATTTTGGATTCCCGAGTGCAGCCTATCTTATCTAAAGATAGTGCAAACGAGAGGAATATCAAAATAAAAACGCAGTTTTGCGATTTTGTTTTGCCTGTTTCCTCCACTATCTCGGTTTTGCACCTCAAAGATTTGCTTATTTTAGGTATTAAAAAATTAAGGATAAGATATGCCACAGGTAAAGCCTAAGAAATCTCTCGGACAGCACTTCCTCACCGACATGGGGATAGCGCAGCGAATTGCCGACACGCTAATCGACAGGGTTGGCATGCCGGTTATCGAAGTGGGTCCGGGAATGGGAGTGCTCACCCGGTTTTTAATGGAAGCCGGACACAATCTCAAGGTCGTGGAACTCGACGGCGAAAGCGTTGACTATCTCAATGCCAATTTCCCCGGTCTTGAAGGAAGGATAATTGCCGACGATTTCCTCAAAATCGACCTCAAAGAGGTGGCGGGCGATGGAAAGTTTTGTGTTATAGGAAATTAC
>JBJEKB010000237.1:0-9627 GCA_051878395.1 Muribaculaceae bacterium | reverse complement strand
TAAAATAATGATGTTTTTGACATGGAGAGCTATTTTTAAATGAAAGAGCCGTGGCTTGTTAATAACTTTTTGTGGTGAGTGTTGTGGAGTGTGGCGTTTTATTGCTAACTTTACAATCTCAATCTTTCATCTTTAAACACATGCAACCATTTGTTCATCTTCACGTCCATTCACAATATTCCATTCTCGATGGTCAGGCGTCGATTCCCGCGCTTGTAGATAAGGCGATTGCCAACGGAATGCGAGGCATTGCGATAACCGACCATGGCAACATGTTTGGTATCAAGGAGTTTTTCAACTATGTCGAGAAGAAAAACGGCGATGTCAACGGCTTGATAAAGAGCCTCAAAAAAGAACTCGACAACGAGGAGACAACTCCCGAGCGCCGCGCCGCCATCCCTGCCGAAATTGAGGAGGCTAAAAAGAAGCTTTTCATCCCCATTTTCGGTTGTGAGATGTATGTGTCGCTTGGTGCGATGACCGAGCATATCGACAAGAAGGACACCGGTCGCCACCTTGTGGTCCTCGCCAAGAATGAAAAAGGATACCACAATCTTGTGAAACTCGTGTCTCTCGCCTGGACCGATGGATTCTATTCCCACCCGCGTATCGACAAAGAGCATCTCGAAAAATACCACGAGGGGCTAATCATCTGCTCGGCGTGTCTCGGTGGCGAGATTCCGCGCTTGATTCAAGCCGGAGAGATTGAGAAAGCGCGTGAGGTGGCGTTATGGTTCAAAGGCATCTGGGGCGATGACTATTATCTCGAACTCCAGCGCCACAAAGCCACCGTGCCGCGTGCCAACCATGATGTGTATCCGCGACAAGTGGAGGTGAACGAGGTGTTGATGCGTTTCTCCAAGGAACTCGGCATCAAACTTGTGTGCACCAACGACGTGCATTTCGTCAACGAAGAGGATGGCGAGGCTCACGACCGCCTTATCTGTGTGAGCACCGGCAAATATCTCAACGACGAGAAGCGTATGCTCTATTCCAAGCAGGAATGGATGAAAACTCAGGAGGAGATGAACGAAATTTTTGCCGATGTGCCCGAAGCGCTCTCCAATACGCTCGAGGTGCTCGACAAAGTGGAGATGTATTCAATCAATCACAAGCCGATTCTCCCGAATTTCCCGCTTCCGCCTCAATTCAAAGACAATGACGACTATTTGCGCTACCTTGTGTATGAAGGCGCGAAGAAAATATGGGGCGAAATCGACGAGGAACACCGCGAGCGCCTTGATTTCGAGCTTGCGACCATCAAAAACATGGGTTTCCCGGGCTACTTCCTTATTGTGCAAGACTTCATCAAGGCTGCGCGCAACATGGGAGTGTCGGTGGGTCCCGGTCGTGGCTCCGCTGCCGGTTCGGCGGTTGCCTATTGCCTCGAAATCACCAAAATCGACCCGATTAAATACGACCTCCTTTTTGAGCGTTTCTTGAATCCCGACCGTATATCCCTCCCCGATATCGATATCGATTTCGATGACGACGGGCGTAGCGATGTGCTCCACTATGTGATTCAAAAATATGGAGCGGAGAAGGTGGCGCGCATCATCACTTTTGGCGCAATGGCGGCAAAAAGTGCTATCAAGGATGTGGCGCGTGTCGAACAACTACCACTCAGCGAGAGCGACCGCCTCTCAAAAATGATTCCCGACCGTCCCAACGCACTTCCTCCGCAACCCAACGGCAAAGCCACCAAAATCACTATAAAAAACTGCGTGAAGTATATCCCCGAATTGCAAGCGGAATACAACAGCAGCGACCCATTAGTGAGCACCACCCTCCATTATGCCGAAGCGCTCGAAGGCAATGTGCGCAACACCGGTGTGCACGCATGCGGTGTGATTATCTGCCGCGACGACATCACCGACTGGGTGCCGTTGAGCATTGCCTACGACAAGGATGGCTCTCGCCTGCTCGTTACTCAATACGAAGGTAGCATCATCGAGGACACCGGTCTTATCAAAATGGACTTCCTCGGGCTCAAGACGCTCTCCATTATCAAGGAAGCGCTCAACAACATCCGTCTAACTCACGGCATAGAAATCGACCCCGACAAAATCGATATCAACGACAAGAAAACATACCAACTCTATTGCGAAGGCCGCACCACCGGCACTTTCCAATTCGAGTCGGCGGGTATGCAGAAATATTTGCGCGAGCTGCAGCCCACAGTGTTCGAGGACCTTATCGCGATGAATGCCCTCTATCGTCCGGGACCTATGGACTATATCCCGCAGTTTATCGCCCGTAAACAGGGGCGCGAGCCTATCACCTACGATATCCCCGAGATGGAAAAATATCTCAAGGACACCTATGGCATCACCGTGTATCAAGAGCAAGTCATGCTCTTGTCGCGCCAGCTTGCCGGTTTCACCCGCGGCGAGAGCGATGGTTTGCGCAAGGCGATGGGTAAGAAACTCATCGAGAAACTAAACTCGCTCAAGTCGAAATTCATGAGTGGCGGACAGGAACGCGGCCACGACAGCAAGGTGCTTGAGAAAATCTGGGCAGACTGGGAGAAATTTGCTTCCTACGCATTCAACAAGAGCCACGCCACTTGCTATAGCTGGGTGGCATTCCAGACCGCTTATTTCAAAGCCAACTATCCATCGGAATATATGGCTGCCGTGCTGAGCCGAAACCTCAGCGACATTACCACCCTCACCAAGTATATGGACGAGTGCAAGGCGATGAAAATCTCTGTTCTCGGTCCCGATGTCAACGAGTCGCGCACTGCCTTCAGTGTGAACAAGAAAGGGGACATTCGTTTCGGTCTTGGTGCGATAAAAGGGGTGGGTGTCAATGCCGTAACCTCTATTATCGAGGAGCGAGAGAAAAATGGTCCGTTTACCGATATTTTCAACTTTGTGGAGCGTGTAAATCTCACATCTTGCAACCGCAAGACAATCGAAAGCCTTGCAACCGCCGGCGCTTTCGACTGTTTCGAGGAGGTGGAGCGCGAATCGTTTACCGAGCAGAACGCCAAGGGGGAATCTTTCTCCGAAATCCTTATCAAATATGGTCAGCGTTTTCAGGCTTCGAAACAAACACAGATGAACTCGCTCTTCGGCGATGAAGATATGTCGATTGTGGCACGTCCGCAAGTGCCTAAATCGGTACGCCTCCCCGAAATCGACCGCCTCGAGCGCGAGCGTGAGCTTGTGGGAATGTACCTCTCCGGTCATCCGCTCGACCCATACTATTTTGAACTCCAATATGGTTGCAACACGCTGCTCAAAGATGTTCCCGAGAAAAACAACATCCTCGACTCCGAACTTACATTCGGCGGTTTCATAACCGAATACAAAGAGGTGAACAATCAGTCGGGCAAGCCTTTTGGCGTGATGAAACTCGAGGACTTCTCCGGCACATACGAGTTGCGCCTTTACGACAACACTTTCTACAGCTATCGCAACTACGGGCGCAAAGGCACTGCCGTGATTGTGAGAGCCAAATATCAGCGTGGTTATGGCGACAGAATACGTATGGTGATCACCGGAATGGACCTCCTCGACAATGTCAAGGGGAAAATGGTGAATGGATTAACCATCAATATTCTCGACGATAACAACATCTCTCCCTCTATGATGGACTTTATCGCAGATTATATCACCGATTCCCATGACGATAGTGTTGAACTCCGCTTCAATGTGTGGGACGAAACCGCCAAGCGCATGATTACGCTTGTTTCGGCTCACCGCATCCGCCTAAAACGCACTCTCATCAACTATCTCGACGACAATTCTATTGCTTACAAAATCAAATAAAACCGACCGATTATGAAACGAATAGTGAAATGGAGTGTTGCCATAGTCGCACTCACCTTGATTGGCTATTTTGTTATTTTTACCATTGTTGATGCCCGCCTTATGGGTTTGGCTACCCCGAGCTTCGACTTCTCGGTGGATGCCGAAGAATATGTTATCCCAAAAGCCACCCGCATCGACAGCCAGACCGGATATAAATGTTCCGCCTTTTCAAGTGCCTATCTGATACGACATCAAGGCCGGGAAATGTATGGCGATAATGTGTATGATGTTATGACCGATAAAATGGAAGGAGGATATGTCTATCCCAAAGGAATAGTAAAATTCCTCGAATTCATGGATTTATCTGTTGAATATCACATCGGCAACCTTGCCGCATTGAAAAACGAAGTTGCCAAGGGCGATCCGGTGATTGTAATGATAAAAATACGTCCCGACCGGGATTGGCTGCACTATGTTCCGGTTGTCGGCTACACCCCCGACAGCGTTTTTATTGCCGAATCCCTCCCGGAATTGTGCAATGCCGTTTCTCCCTTATACAACCGAAGCATTTCCACCGCCGATTTTCTTGAGTTGTGGAATACATCGGCGTTTAAAATGCCACTTTATCGCAACACCTTCATTTCCGCTCACAAATAATCATCCACAGGAAACTTGTCGAGAAAATAAAGCATTTCAAGGAACTCTGCCGCAAAATTAATATGTCGTGTTGCTTTTTTGGTGCAGATTGCGCCGAAAACGGCAATTTTGACAAATTTAACTATCTTTTCTGTTGTATCTTTGCGCCGGAGTTCCTTGAAATGTTTTGATTTTCCGGGTTTCGATTACAAAACAAGTGCCGATTTCACGGGGGAAACCGGCACTTGTATATAGGGTGGAATTGTATTAAAGCATTGCGCGCATCACTTCATAGGCTTTGTCGAGACCCGCTGTGTCTTTTCCGCCTGCCTGTGCGAAGTAGGGTTGACCACCGCCACCGCCTTTAATCTGCTTGGCGCCTTCGCGGGCAATAGCCGAAGCATTCAAGCCGCCTTTCACGAGATCGTCGCTCACCATTACGGTGATGAGCGGTTTGCCGTTTTCTTCGGTAGCGGCGATGAAAACAGTGTTCTCAACGCCGTCGGCACGGAGTTTGAGTGCCACACCTTTAATTACATCCGAAATGCGCTTGCCGCGGCAAGAGATGAGGTTGATGCCGTTCACCTGCTCGGGGCGTTCGGTGAGTTTGGCTGCGAGCACATTCACGCGCTCTGCTGTCATTTCTTCGGCTTGGTGGCGCAACTCGCTGTTTTCGGCAACTGCACGTTGCACGGCTTGGATTACGTTGGGCGCGTTGTTAAACATCTCGGCGATTTTCTGCAACGAATCTTCGAGGTTGGAGATGGCGTTCTCTACATTTGCGCCTGTGATAGCCTCGATACGGCGGATTCCGGCTGCGATGCTGCTTTCCGAGATGATTTTTATCATACCGATGTTGCCGGTGTTATCCACGTGGGTTCCACCGCAGAGCTCCACTGAATCGCCATATTTAATCACGCGCACTTCGTCGCCATATTTCTCGCCAAAGAGAGCCATGGCACCCATTTCCTTGGCTTTTGCGATGGGCACGTTGCGGTATTCCTCGCGTGAGATTGCCATGCGCACATGCTTGTTGGCAAGCATCTCCACTTGCTTGATTTCTTCTTTGGTGAGTTTCTGGTAGTGGGAGAAGTCGAAGCGGAGGATATCTGCCGACACGAAACTACCTTTCTGCTCAACGTGTGTTCCGAGCACCTCGCGCAAAGCCTCGTGGAGGAGGTGAGTGGCGGTGTGGTTGCAGGCGATAGCCTGGCGCAAGTCGGCGTTGATGGCAGCCTGGAATGTTACCGAAACATCTGCGGGAAGTTTCTTGGTGAGGTGAACGGCGAGGTTGTTCTCGCGCTTGGTGTCGTAGATTTCAACTACCTCGTCGCCATATTTCAGCACACCTTTGTCGCCCACTTGACCACCCATTTCGGCGTAGAATGGCGATTGCGAGAGCACCAATTGATAGAACTCGGCGTTTTTCTGCTTGATTTTGCGATAACGGAGAATCTGAGTATCCACTTGCGAGAGGTCGTAGCCTACAAACACCGGTTCCCCTTCGTGAACAACAACCCAGTCGGATGCTTCAACGGCGGCAGCATTGCGTGCACGGCTCTTTTGTGCCTTCATCTGCTCGTTGAATTCCTCCTCGTTCACAGTCATATTGTTCTCTTTGAGGATGAGTTGGGTGAGGTCGAACGGGAATCCATAGGTGTCGTACATCACAAAGGCGTCTTTTCCGCTGATTTCGGTCTTGCCTGCCGCCTTTGTATCGGCTATTGTCTTTTCAAGAAGTTTCATACCTGTTTCGAGGGTGCGGAGGAATGCTTCTTCTTCCTCTTTGATAACCTTCTTGATTAGAGTCTCTTGTGCCTTAAGCTCGGGATATGCCTCGCCCATTGTGTCGATGAGCACATCCACGAGTTTGTACATAAATGCTTTCTTCTGTCCGAGGAAAGTGTATCCGTAACGCACTGCACGACGGAGAATGCGGCGGATAACGTAGCCCGCCTTGGCATTCGACGGAAGTTGCGAGTCGGCGATAGAGAACGCAATGGTGCGCACGTGGTCGGAAATCACACGCATAGCCACATCGCATTGTGCGTCTTCGCCATATTTCTTGCCTGCCATTGCAGCGACAGCCTGGATAAGCGGCTGGAACACATCTGTGTCGTAGTTGGAAGTCTTCCCCTGGAGTGCCATGCACAAGCGCTCAAAACCCATACCGGTGTCGATAACCTTGGCGGGAAGTGGCTCGAGTGAGCCGTCGGCTTTGCGGTTGTATTGCATGAACACGAGGTTCCAGATTTCAATCACTTGAGGATGGCTCTCGTTTACGAGTTCGCGACCCGGTTTTGCGGCAATCTCTTCATCGCTACGCAAGTCGATGTGGATTTCGGAGCACGGACCACACGGACCTGTATCGCCCATCTCCCAGAAATTGTCGTGGCGGTTGCCATTGATGATATGGTCGGCGGGGAGGAATTGTTCCCAATAGCCGGCGGCTTCATTGTCGCGCTCGAGACCCTCGGGGGCATAACCCTCAAACACTGTGGCATAGAGGCGCGATTTGTCAAGGTGGAGAACATCTACAAGGTATTCCCATGCCCATGAGATGGCTTCTTTCTTGAAATAGTCGCCAAACGACCAGTTGCCGAGCATCTCAAACATGGTGTGGTGGTAGGTGTCGAGTCCCACTTCTTCCAAGTCGTTGTGCTTGCCGCTCACGCGGAGGCATTTTTGTGAGTCGGCTACGCGTGGATATTTGCGTGCCGCGTTTCCAAGAATGATATCCTTGAACTGGTTCATGCCGGCGTTGGTAAACATCAACGTCGGGTCGTCTTTAATCACCATTGGAGCAGAAGGCACAATCACATGTCCTTTGCTTTTGAAAAAGTCTTTGTATGACTCTCTGATTTCTTTTGATGTTAGCATAAATTTATATGTAGATTAATATTTACTACTTGTTTGTGATGCGAATATAAAGCATCGGTTTAACTTTATCGCCAAAATAATTTACAAAATTAATTGATTATTATTATTTTTGCAAAATAAAGTTGATTACTCGTGCAATATGGGCAAAAAAATTTTCTATAGATACAACGAAACCACCGAATTGTATGAGCGCGTATATCCCACAGCCAAGGAACGCGCCATGGTGGTGTTGCGCCATTTTGCCGTGGGTATTGCTATCGGTATTTTCATCTTTATTGTTGTGTATTACTGGATTGACTTCCCGCGAGAGAAAGAATTAAAGCTCGAAAACAAGGAGTTGCTCACTCGATATAAGTTGCTTTCCGACCGCCTCGACCGTTCGATTGCCGTGATGGAGGATTTGAGCCGCCGCGACGACAATTTCTATCGCGTGATGATGCAAGCCGACCCCATCGGCACTGCCGCTCGATATGCCGGGCTCGAAAACGAGGCGAGATACAACGAGTTGCGCAGCCTCACCGATGCCGACCTCATCATTTTCCTCACCAAGAAGATGGATTTGCTCGAGAAACAGATTTATGTGCAGAGCATGTCGTTCAACGAACTTGTTTCGCTCGCCCGTAGCCAGGATGAGAAGATTCTGCACATCCCCGCAATCCGCCCGATTCCCGAGAAAGCGATGAAACAGATGGCTTCGGGATATGGCTATCGCCGCGACCCGGTGTATGGCATCTCAAAATTCCACGAGGGGCTCGATTTTGCTTGCGACATCGGCACTCCGGTGTATGCTACCGGCAACGGCACTGTTATTGAGGCGGGGTGGAACAGCGGTTATGGCAACATGGTGGTTATCTCGCATGGCTACAACTACACCACCCGATATGCCCACCTAAGCAAAATGCTCGTAACAAAAGGTGCGACGGTGAAGCGCGGCGACAAGATTGCCGAGACCGGAAACACCGGTAAATCCACCGGCGCCCACTTGCACTATGAGGTGCGATTCAAGGGTGCGCCGCAGAACCCCATCAACTACTACTATCTCGATATAACACCCGATGAATATGACGCGCTGGTGCGTGAGGCTGACAATGCCGGTCATGTTATGGACTAATCTTTTACCACAATGGAACTTGAAGAAATTTATGCCAACGACTTTAGCAAACGCTACTATAAAATAGGCGATGTAGCCGAAATTCTCGGACTGCCTGTGAGTACTCTACGTTTTTGGGAGAAACAATTCACTGTGGTGAAGCCAAGACGAAACGCTCATGGCACTCGGTATTATTCCGTGAAAGACATTGAGACGATTCGCATGATCTACTTTCTTGTGAAAGAGAAAGGGCTTAGGCTCGATGCCGCGCAGGAGCAGATTCGTGTAAATCGTAATAATGTGTCGCAGCGTGTCGAGGTGCTCGACCGCCTTACGACAATCCGAAACACTCTCACCGGGATGATTGAGAGCATCGACAAAATGAAATTATAGTCTATCGGTCGCTTGCCGGGATGGTTTCGCGGATGGCGCGGGGCAGACCGGCGACAACCAGGGAATAGGAGTGGTCGATTAATTCAAAAAACAGGTGGCGCGGAATGGCTCCGCGGATGCGCATCATGTTCCAGTGGCGCTTGTTCATGTGCCATGCCGGAAGTATGTCGCAATAGGTGTCGCGCAGGTCGATGGCTCGGTCGGGGTCGCATTTCACGCTCACAAACTCGGGGTTGTCGAGTGGAAGCATAAGAAACATCTTGCCTCCCACTTTGAACACAAGGGTTACATCATCGAAAGGGAAGGTTTCCTCAACACCCGGTTTGGCAAGGCAATATGAGCGAATTTCATCTATCATGGTGCGATTATAAAAAAAAGTTTCGCACCCGACCGATGCCGGTGTGCGAAACATATTTTTTCCGGATATTAAAGGAGTTCGTTGATTTTTGCCTCTACTTCGCTCTTTGATGAGCCTCCGATGAGGTTGCCTTTGAGTTCGCCATCTTTGAAGAAGAGAAGGGTGGGGATAGAGCGGATGCCAAATTCGGTGCTCATGTCCGATTCTTCGTCAACATTGTATTTACCGATGAGCACTTTTCCCTCATATTCGGTTGCAAGTTGGTCGATAATAGGGGCGAGGCGCATGCAAGGTCCGCACCATGTTGCCCAAAAGTCGATTACGAGCGGTTGTCCCGACTCGATTAATTCTTTTGTGTTTTCGTCTGTAAAATTAAAAGCCATAGTTGAAATATTTTAAGATGTTATATATTAAACACTTTAGGGAAAAGCATAGTTTTTTGGCTCGCTTTCCGATGCAAATATACACATTATTTATGAAATAGATGTTGAGTATTCGATAAACTTTTCAAC
>JBJEKB010000236.1:0-2328 GCA_051878395.1 Muribaculaceae bacterium | reverse complement strand
TCATTTTCTTGCCTATAAACACCGCAAGAATCATAACAACAAACACCGATGCAAGTGTGAGCAACATACCAGCCTTACCGTCTTGGATAGATTGTTCAAAGTTCATACCAAATCCAAGACCGACTACCGCTGCTTGAAGAAGATATTTTGAACATTTCTTATTAAACTTGCCATAAGGAACATCCCCTAAAATCAAAGCATACATCAAACCGACAAACAAAGCAAGTGCCGGTGTTACAAAGCCAATCCCAAACGCATTAAATGGGATAGCGAAAAATACAAATAGCAGAATATATACTGCCGATTTAACTTTCACGTTCATTTTAAAAATATTTATTAGTTATTTATTCCATATATTCCAAGCCGCAAATGCCTGAAGAAGAAGCATTTCAAGCCCATTTTTCGTTACAGCACCCTGCTTGGCTGCCTTCTTCATAAAGAGGGTTTCCTCGGGGTTGTAAAGGAGGTCATAACACAAGTGCTTAGGTGTGAGGAATTGATAGGGGATATCCGGGCACTCATTCACCTTGGGATACATTCCAAGAGGTGTTGTATTCACAATCACTTTGTGCTCGTTGATGATATCGCGTGTCAATTCATCGTAGATATAAATCCCGGCACGCTTTGTGCGAGAGACATACGAACATTCGATGCCAAACTTTTCCAATCCGCATTTGATAGCCTTCGACGCTCCACCTGTGCCCAAAATCAAGGCTTTGGTGTGGACGTCTTTCTTGATTAGCGGTGCTATTGAATCGCAAAAACCGATTATATCGGAATTATATCCTACAAGTTTCAGGGAATCTTTGGTGCGGATGAATTTTATGACATTCACCGCCCCGATTCTTTGAGCATCGGCATCGAGTTCGTCAAGGAAAGGAATAACCTTTTCCTTGTAGGGGATGGTAACATTAAGCCCACAGAGGTTATAATTCTCGCTTAACACCTCCATTAGGAAATTGATATCCGGAATCTCGAAATTTATATATTCGGCATTGATTTGCTCCGAGCTAAATTTTTGATTGAAATAATCTTTGGAAAATGAATGGCCAAGAGGATAGCCAATCAGTCCGTACAACGATTTACTTGTATTATCTGCCATTGTATTCCGAATTAATTAGTATGGTTTGTGAATTTGTAGTTAATATCTCTCTATATGAATCTGTAAAATCTCTATTTTTTGCTTTGCAATACTTCTCGACGATTCTCGCTCCAATCCAGGCACCGATTCGAGAGGGGCAATCAGTCCCAAAAACAGGCGAATAGGCACCGGGACGCAACATATTGCCTATCACAAGCGATGAGGAGGAGTAAAGGATATCTTGTGAAACAAGTGTCTGCCACAACATTTGCTCATTCTTCTCAACCCACTGTGTGCTTTGCATATTCCACCCGAGAAAATCCTCAATATCGCGACTGCCGAGCAACATTTGCTCCAACTTTAATCTTACACCTTCAGAAATTATGCAATCCAATAGTGTAGTGCATTGGTTGTGTGGCATTTCAAGTATTTTGTTGTTCACCAATAGTTCTGCCACATGAACAGAAATCATTCTTTTCTCCTTTTCTTGTCTTATGTATGGCTCATAACACTCATACATGGGATGTGTAGCCCCCAGATAGTGATTGAGCGATATCGCGACTGCCGAATCGGTCCCGATTACAGATTGATTATAAGGTAGAATCGCCGTAATGATTTCCGGGAATCTTGCGCCGGCGAAAATGGTCTCATAATTCGATTTCATCTCTCCCAAATCACTCCTTAGAGTGTCGATATTTGAGAATGTAGCTTTTACATCTTCTTTAAATGTGGTAAATATGCGAGTTTGCATTATAGAATCACACACTTCGCTTGAAAAACGCTGCTGCCCGAATAATGCCAAGAGAGGATGATATCGCAAATTGAATTGTGCTTGTTCTGCCGAATCCAATGATGAAAAGCCTTCAACATCGAGTTCAAATCTCAAGACTTCCACAGGCACACTTCTTTCCACATTGTGTCGGGAGCAGCCAATAAAGAATTCCAATAACAGAACAATAAAGCAGTATGATATAATATTTAATACCAACTTTTTCATAATGCAAATTTACTTCAAATTCTCGATTTTGATTAAAAATATTCATCAAAATTTCACATAAAATTACCGATATTTCCATTTATGATTAAAAAATCCACTTTATCAACTCCGAATTGCCACATTATTCTTATCTTTGCAACAATTATGAGTATCCGGAACAGCATCTCCATATTAATACTATTTCTATTGTGTTGCATTTCCGACATTTAGGGCAAATACAATTATTTCTATACATAGGATTCTTAACTAC
>JBJEKB010000235.1:0-9642 GCA_051878395.1 Muribaculaceae bacterium | reverse complement strand
GTGGCATTCCTCGACAGCATGCCCGCCGAATATGAGAGCGAGATGGTGAGAATCGTCACCTTCAACAAGCCATTGATGGTGGGCATCAATGGTCGCAAAGGGCTTGGTGTAGTGCTAAAGCCCGAAATAGAGTAAAATTTTAGAACTATATAGAACTATGGGATTATTTAAAGGTGTAAAGAAATTATTAGGTTTTGACGACGAAGTCGAGGAACTTGATGAAAATGAGGAATTCTCTGAGGAGCCGATTCACGAGCCTGATAGAGAGCCGTATATCAACCCATTCAAGAAGCCCAAGGAGGAGCCGCAACCGCTTGCGGCACCGGCAGCGCCATCGACACCGGTAGCCACCAATCCCGCATCGCTTCATGTGCCGGATGCCGCTATCGAGCAGATTGCGCGGCTCATCAACGAAGTGCTCCCCGAGTCGGTGAGGTCCTACATCGACAAGGAAGCCCAGCGCAAGTACATTTCCGACGCCATCAACAGCCAGCTCGCGTCTTTTGTGAAGCAAATACACGACAGCGCCGTGAAGGAGGAGTTGGCAAATTTCGACGCCTACAAGAAAACTGTTGAAAAGCAATTGGCAGAAGCCAAAACCGCCCTCGACGAAGCCAACGCCAAGGTGAAAGACAACACCGATAAATTCCTGAGTGCCGACCGCCAGCGTCGCGCCATGTCTCAGAAGGTGCAAGACCTCGAGGCTAAAGTGATGAAATGCGAGGCGGAAGTCGAGCAATACCAGCTCGAAAACAAGAGCCTGCTCAACAAACTTAAAGTGGTGCAGGTGAAGACCGATGATGTGCAATATTTCAAGGACGAGAACGCAAGATTGCTTGCCGAAATAAACAAACTCAAGGCTCAAGTTGCCGAAACCTCAACCCAATCGAACGATGCCGATGTGGCGCGTATCGCCGAACTCGAGAATCTGCTTGCCGAGTGTGAGAAGAAACTCGCCAAGGCGCTTGAATCGTCAAACAACGATTCCGCTCTACGCACCGAACTCGAGCGGGTGAATGTGCTCCTCGGTGTGAGAGAAAAAGAACTCGAATCGCTCAAAAAAGACCTCCGCGAGGCTGTCGAAGCATCGATGTCGCTTTCGAAGAAGGTGGCTGCCGCCGAACTCCTTGTGAGACAGAAAGAACAGGAAATCCAAGCTGCCGACAACAAACTCGAAGAGGCGAAGAAGCAACAATCCAACAACGGCGAGCTACAATCGCAAATCGAAGACCTCAAAGAGAAACTCCGTGTCGCCAACGACCAGATGCAAACCCTCCGCGAGGAAAATGAGGAACTCAACGAGTCGCTGCAGGCTATCGACATGGATATGATTGAGGAGCTGCAGAAGAAACTCGACACTTTTGAGGATGTAAAGAAGCGCAAAGACGACAAGATAAACCTCCTCACCAACGACCTCTTCAAGCGCGACAAGGTTATCAAAGACCTTAACGAGGAAATCACCTCGCTCCACACCACTATCGATGACAATCAGCGCGAATTCTCGCTAAAAATCAAGGAATTGTCGAAGATGTATGAGGCGCAACTCGTAATGAAACAGGAGAAGGAGAAACAGAGCGCCGAGGTGTCGTTTGATATGGGCGAACTTGAGCAGGTTGACGACCTGTCGTTTGACATGCCCGCTATCGTAGAACCGGAGCCTGTTGCGGAAGTAGCCGAGCCGAAGCCGGAATACGAGCCGAAAGACGCCGAGCCGGAGCCTGCACCCGCTGCACCGGCTGCACCGATAAAAGATGAGCCTTCGGTTCTCCCGGTTGATGACATCACGCTCGACGATGACTGGCTCACCCCCACTCCACCATCGGCAGAACCGATAGAAGAGGAGCCGAAAAATGAGGAAGAGCCTGTTCAACCCAAGGAAAGCTCACGACAACTCTCTCTGTTCTAAATCATTGCACGGATGGAGTTTCGCACCGAAATAGATATCCCTGCGTCGGCATTGAGTTTCGGGCATAACGACAAAATTATGCTCCTTGGCTCCTGTTTTTCCGACAATGTGGGCGCGAGACTTCGCGAAGCATGGTGGGATGTGATGGTGAACCCTTTCGGGGTATCCTACAATCCCGAGAGCATCGCCCGGCAACTCGAAATCCTCATATCGGGACACCGAATCACTCCCGAAGAACTGTTCCTCCACGACGACAGGTGGCATTGTTTCGATTTCCACTCCTCGTTTTCGATGGCATCGAAATCGGATACACTCGATGCTATGAACCGCTCGCTTGACGCCGCGCGCAACCACCTGAGCCATTGCGCCACAGTGGTGGTTACACTCGGCACGGCATGGGTGTATAGAGAGCTGGAATCAAAGAAGGTGGTAGCCAACTGCCACAAACTCCCAGCCTCTCGCTTTGAGCGAACCATTATGCAACCCGAAGAGGTTGTGGAAGCCCTTCGGCGCATCCGCTCGCTCATATCGGCAGCAGCACCCTCTGCCGGGGTGATTTTCACAGTGAGTCCCATTCGCCACATCGCCGACACCCTTGCAGGAAACATGCTCAGCAAGAGCCTGCTGCGCGTGGCTGCCGACATCGTTGCAGCCGAGCCTCGCACCGAGTATTTTCCATCATTCGAGATAATGCTCGACGACCTGCGCGACTACCGTTTCTACAATTCCGACATGGTGCATCCATCGGATGTCGCCATCGATTACATCTACGATAAATTCCTCAACAGCCACTGCGACGCCACAGCCATCAGCGCCGGCGAGCGTTGCCGCAAATTCTCACTTCTGCTACAACATCGCCCCATGACCGACAGCGATGCGCTCCTGCAGCGGCACAACGCGTCTATTGTTAAGAAAGCCGATGACCTTGCAGTCTCCTACCCCTATCTCGCAGCACGGCTATCGGCGATTACCAAAAAGTATTCTCAATAACCAAGATTATGCAGTACTCGATTAAAGAAATAGCCGATATCCTAAATATCGACACCGTTTTGCACGATGCGGTGATAGATAGTTTCCTCACCGACTCCCGCTCGCTCACATTCCCCGCAACAACACTGTTTTTTGCTATCTGCACAAGCAGCAACGACGGACATAGATACATTCCCGAACTCTATGCCAAGGGGGTGCGCAATTTTGTCGTGGAGCGGTTTTCCGACCTGCCGGAATATGGCGATGCCAACTTTTTGTGTGTAGATTCACCACTCGACGCTCTGCGCCGCATTGCCCGAGTGCACCGCTCCAAGTGTGCCGACATCGAGATAATCGGCATCACCGGCAGCCGCGGAAAAACCACCGTGAAGGAGTGGCTGAACGCCATACTTGCCGACAGATACCACATCGACCGCTCGCCGCGAAGCTACAACAGCCAGATAGGTGTGCCGATGTCGGTGTGCCAAATATCCTCCGACTGCGATTGCGCCATCATCGAGGCGGGAATATCAAATGTGGGCGAAATGGCGGTGCTACGCGACATAATAATGCCCACCATAGGGGTGTTTACCAACCTTGGCGAAGAGCACAACGAGGGATTCCCGTCGAAATATGCCAAATGCGAGGAGAAAGCACTGCTATTCCACGCCTCGACACTGCGCCATGTGGTGTTTTGTGCCGACGACACACGCATAGCCCACGCCATGAGCGACATCCCCACCGAAAAAATAGCCTCGTGGAGCCGATGCGGCAATAGCGCACCGCTGCAAGTGAGGAATGTATCGGCAGACGACGGCTGCGCCGTGATTAAATATTCGGTGAACGGCACCAACGCAACGGCGAAAATCCCATTCGACACCAACGCCGACATTGAGAACGCAATCCACTGCATCACAGTGATGCGCCTATGCCTTGGGATGGAAGCCGCCGAAGTGGAGGCACGACTTGCCACACTGCCGCGAATCGACACCCGCATCGATGTGCGCGATGGAGTGAACAACTGCGTGGTTATCTGCGACAACTACACCTGCGATGTCGATTCGCTCGAAATAGCCCTCGATTTCATGAGCCGCCGCGCCACTGCCGACCGCACTCGCACCGTGGTGCTCAGCGACCTCGTTACCCCTGCGCACAAGGAGCGCGAAACCTATCGCCGCGCCATCGCTCTGCTTGCCGGAAAGGGGGTTAAGCGCTTCATCGCCATAGGTAGCAAATGGCTCGAATATCGCGACCGGGTGGATGCCAATTCCCGCATTTTCGCCACCACAAGCGATTTCCTCGAACATACGACGGCAGGAAGCTTCGAAAACGAGCAAATTCTGCTCAAAGGCGCGCCCGGCTTCGGCTTCCACCTTATAGAGGAGATGCTGCAAGAACGCCAGCACGAGACAGTGCTCGAAGTGAACCTCGACAACCTCGCCCACAACTTCACCTTCTTCCGCTCCCATGTGAGCCGCAACACCGGAATCGTGTGCATGGTGAAAGCATCGGGCTATGGAGCAGGGAGTTACGAAATCGCCAAGACACTGCAAGACCGCGGAGCCGCCTATCTTGCCGTGGCAGTGCTCGACGAAGGCGTTGACTTGCGCAAAGCGGGCATAACCATGCCCATCATGGTGCTCAACCCGGTGGTGATGAACTACCGCACCATGTTTGCCTACAACCTCGAGCCGGAAATCTTCAACCTCGATGTGTGCCGCAGCATCATCGAGGAAGGGCGCAGGCTCGGCGTGTCCAACTATCCTGTACACATCAAAATAGACACCGGAATGCACCGCCTCGGATTCCTCGAGGAGCAATTGCCCGAACTGGCGGAACTGCTCTCCGGGCAGACGGTAATCAAGGCATCGACCGTGTTCTCACACCTCGCCGTGGCAGATATGCCCGATGAGGCTATGGACCGCTACACGCTCTCACAATTTGCATACTTCGACCGCTGTTGCAGCATCCTATCCGCCGCACTCCCCTACCCGATAAAGCGCCACATCCTCAACACAGCCGGAATACTCCGCTTCCCTGAGCACCAACACGACATGGTGCGCCTCGGCATCGGGCTATATGGCGTCTCCATCCTCAACAACGGCACCGAAACCGGGATAAAGCCGGTGTCGTCGCTCCACACAGTCATAATATCCATCAAAGAATGGGAGGCAGGCACCACAATAGGCTATGGACGCAAAGGAGTGCTGCATCGCCGCTCGCGCATCGCCACAATCCCAATCGGATATGCCGACGGCATGAACCGCCACCTCGGCAACGGCAACTTCAAAGTGTGGATTAACGGCACGCTCTGCCCCACGGTGGGGAATATATGCATGGATGTGTGCATGATAGATGTAACCGACGCACAGTGTCGCGAAGGCGACTCGGTGGAGATATTCGGCGACCACATCCCCGTATCCACCATCTCCGACATCCTCGGCACCATCCCCTACGAAGTGCTCACCTCGGTATCCCGCCGCATCAAGCGCATCTACTACCGCGAGTAACCGCGGATTTTAGAAAAATTATAGGGGATATTTTGCGATTTTTCGCTCCTTTCTATTACCTTTGTAAAAACATATTGTTATGGCTAAGAATATAGATAAATCGCAAAAGAAGAAAGCCGACTTGCGCGGAGCGGTGATTGATTTCTTCAACACGGAAAATCAGGCAGCATACAACTATAAGCAGGTGTCGGCAGGTGTCGGGGCATCAACCCCCAAGAGCCGAGCCGATGTGGTGGAGATTCTTGAGCAGTTGGCTCTCGACGGCTTTTTGTCGGAGGTGAGTCCGGGCAAGTTTAAAGCCAAGCAGCGCGGCACCACCAGCGAGGGGGTGTTTGTGCGCCGCAGCAATGGCAAGAACAGCGTGATTATCGACGATGCGGATGA
Organism: Muribaculaceae bacterium; assembly: GCA_051878395.1. Classification (GTDB taxonomy): domain Bacteria; phylum Bacteroidota; class Bacteroidia; order Bacteroidales; family Muribaculaceae; genus W0P31-042. The sequence goes on along the minus strand of JBJEKB010000235.1, from coordinate 3,873 downwards.
GGCTATTTTTGTTGCCGAACGCAATTCGATGCACGCACTCAACGGCGACCGTGTGCTGGTGCACATCTGCGCCAATCGCCGCGGCTTCGAGCCCGAGGCTGAAGTTCTTCAAATCATCGAGCACAAGGAGCAAGTGTTTATCGGCACACTGCAGGTGGAGAAATATTTCGCCCACCTTGTAACCGATTCCAAATTTCTCGCAACCGATATTTTCATTCCCAAGAACAAACTCAAGGGCGGACACACCGGCGACAAGGCGATAGCACGCATTATCGAGTGGCCCGACGATGCCAACAGCCCTGTTGGTGAAATTGTTGACATTCTCGGCGAAACCGGCAATAATGATGTGGAGCAAAATGCCATACTTGCCGAGTTCGGGCTTCCATACGTCTATCCCGAGGATGTGGTGCTTGCGGCAGACAAAATCGATGCCGGTATCACCCCCGAGGTGGTAGCAGCGCGCCGCGACATGCGTGAAATCACCACATTCACCATCGACCCGAAGGATGCCAAGGACTTTGACGATGCGCTATCTATTCGCACACTCGATAACGGCAATTATGAGGTGGGTGTCCACATCGCCGATGTAACTCACTATGTTACTCCCGGCTCGACAATCGACCAGGAGGCTGAAAGCCGCGCCACTTCGGTGTATCTCGTTGACCGCGTGGTGCCTATGCTCCCCGAGCACCTGTGTAACGGCATTTGCTCGCTGCGTCCCGACGAGGAGAAGCTCACTTTCTCCTGCGTTTTCGAGATGGATGCCAATGCCAAGGTGATTAACAAGGAGATTTGCCGCACAGTGATAAAGAGCAACCGCCGATTCACCTACGAGGAGGCTCAAGAGCGAATCGAAACCGGCAAAGGGGATTTCTGCGAGGAGATTCTCACCCTCGACCGCCTCGCCAAGATACTCCGCGCGCGCCGCTACGAGGAAGGCTCCATCGATTTCGACCGCTGCGAAGTGAGATTCGACATCGATGAGACCGGTCGCCCTATAGATGTGTATTTCAAGGAATCTAAAGACGCCAACAAACTCATCGAGGAGTTTATGCTCCTTGCCAACAAGACTGTGGCAGAGGCAATCGGCAAGATGAAGCGCGGACGCTCCACCAAGGCGTTTGTCTATCGCGTTCACGATGTACCCAATGAGGAGAAACTCGCAAATCTCGCTGAAATCGCTCGCACATTCGGGCACAAATTCCGCTTGAGCAGCAAGCGAATCGAGATGAACAAGGCACTCAATGCCCTGCTGCAAGATATCAAGGGGCATGGCGAGGAAAACCTCATCTCCACTCTCGCAATGCGCTCGATGGCTAAGGCGGTTTACACCACCGACAACATCGGACACTACGGACTCGGATTTGACTTCTACACCCACTTCACATCGCCAATCAGACGCTATCCCGATATGCTGGTTCACCGCCTGCTCGACAAGTACCTCAATGGCGGACGAAGCGTAAACAAGCAGAAACTCGAAGACGAGTGCAAGCATTGCAGCGAAATGGAACAGCTCGCAGCCAATGCCGAACGCGCCTCGATTAAATATAAGCAGGTGGAATACCTGGGCGAACGCCTCGGCGAGGTGTATGAAGGCGTTATCTCGGGCGTTACCGAATGGGGACTCTATGTCGAACTCAACGAGAACAAATGCGAAGGGCTTGTTCCTATCCGCGACCTCGAAGATGACTTCTACGAACTCGACGAGAAGAACTATTGCATCATCGGAAGGCGCAAGAAGATGCGCTACCGCCTCGGCGACCCGATAACTATCCAAGTGGCACGCGCCGACCTTGCCAAGAAGCAACTCGATTTTGCGCTCGTAGATAAAGACCATCCGGCAAATCCCGACCTCAAAAACGGCAAAATGAAACCCGCATTCACCATGCCCAAAAAGATGAAGGACAAAAGAGAAAAGCATGAAAGTGCGAATTCCAAGCAGAGTAAGCGAGGAAAACGCCGTCGTGCTCGCAAATAATACTCATTTCACAACTTTCTCCAGCTTGCATGAGGGCAGCGACCATAGTGGCGCGCCCTCTTTTTTTGCCCCGTTCCCAACACCACGCTGCAAAAATAGCACCTGCGGCAAAGGAATTGCTGCATTTTGAGCGAATCGGGGTGATTTCACCAAATTTAACCACGTTTTCGGTTGTATCTTTGCACCGGAAGTGCTCCAACGGCACAAAAAAAGACTGCCCAAACTCGTCGGGCAGTCCTTGATTCCAATTTCGGATAGGAATTAGTAGTTTTCTGCTTTGATTTCGAAATAAGCTTTCGGGTGAGCGCAAACGGGGCACATTTCGGGAGCTTGCTTGCCCACTACGATGTGGCCGCAGTTGCTGCATTGCCAGATTTTGTCGCCATCGCGTGAGAATACGATTTCATCCTCAACGTTTTTGAGGAGTTTGCGATAGCGTTCCTCGTGCTCTTTCTCGATTTTGCCTACACTCTCAAAGAGGAATGCGATGTGGTCGAAACATTCTTCCTTGGCTTCTTTAGCCATGCGGTCATACATGTCGGTCCACTCGTAGTTTTCACCTGTGGCAGCGTCGAGCAAGTTTGCCGGAGTGTCGGGGATACCACCTTCGTGGAGGAGTTTGAACCAGATTTTGGCGTGTTCCTTCTCGTTGTTGGCAGTTTCCTCAAAAATTTTGGCAATTTGCACATAACCGTCCTTCTTTGCTTTAGAAGCATAGTAGGTGTATTTGTTGCGGGCTTGAGATTCGCCTGCAAAAGCCTCCCAAAGGTTGGCTTCGGTCTTTGTTCCTTTTAATTCTTTCATATTGTTCTGTTGTTTGGGTTAGTAATTTTTGTCGATTGCAAATGTAATGAAATATTTTCAAACAATGCAAATAATTTTTCAACTGATTATGGATGAACCACATTCAACTCGTTTTCGCGGGTTTTGCGGAACTGGTGCTCTACACCCTCGATAACATTGATAATATAGTCGCCGAGTTTCTCTGTCTCGCAGATGATATCCATGAAGTAGATACCGCTCTGGTATTCATACACTTTATTATTGATATTATCGACATTTTCGGTGCGAACAAGGTTGCGGTAGTTGTTAATCTCGCGCTCCTTGTTGTAACTGAAAATGAGGTCTTTTTCATGCACATTCTCGATGTCGGAGAGAATCTTGAGCATATTGGAAATAGCCTCCTTGGTGTAGTTCATCATCGTGTCGATGCAAGAATAGATTGTGTCGTTGAATTTGGCATGAGCATCTTCCTTGCGCACGATGGTTTTGGCAATATTGAAGCAGCTGTCGGCAATGCTCTCGATTTCGGTGATGACATTGAGCATGGCTGCGATTCGCAACTTACCATCGTAACTCAATCTGCCGTCGCTGGCACGGTTCAAGTAGTTGGCTATCTCGATTTCCATGCGGTCGCTAATCTCCTCATATTTCTCGATGCGGCTATAGAGTTTGTTAAACTCCTCGGTGCCCGGCTTGATGTGGACGAGTTCGCGCACCATATCATACATTCTGTCAACACGCTCGGCATACACCGAAATCTCGCGCTGAGCTTGGGTGATATTCAATTCGGAAGCGTTGAGAAGACCGCGAGAGATAAATTTGAGTTGGAATTCCTCGTCTTCCTTGTTCTTGGTGCGGATGAGGAAATTGGTAATCTTAACATAGGTTTCGGTGAACCAAATCATCACGGTGAGGTTGACGATATTGAATACCGAGTGGAACATCGAAAGTCCGAATGACACGGCAAACTGCAACTGGACGAGACGAGCAGCCTCGGGGATTCCGTGAGTGCCTCCGCCAGCCATCACCTGGTCGAAGAGAGCAGGATTTGAAGCCTGCAAATCGTTGGCATAACTCATCAGCAATCTCGGGTCGCCTTGACCGAGCGCATC
>JBJEKB010000234.1:0-9702 GCA_051878395.1 Muribaculaceae bacterium | reverse complement strand
GCCGTTGGCTGCAAATACTGTAGCGTTGGCAGTCTCTACTGATTCTACACCTGTTGCTACTTGTGCACCAAATACTACCAAATCGTATATTCCTGTCTCTGCATCTTTGTTGATGTAGCATTCAACTTCGTACCATTGATTATCATCATCAACGAAAGTAACTAAAGTATTGTTCAAGAAAGCAACTTTGCGACCATTGTTGTCTGTCAAATAATCATTTCCGTCAACCTTTGTATATCTACCGCGAACAAGTGCTTTTTCACCATCTTGGGGAGTAACGAGGAAGAATTTTTCTTTATCTTCTTCTGATGCAGCAAAACTAATTGGACGATAGATGTTGAGTGATGGAGTAAATGTAACAGGTGTTGCTTCTGCACCGAATTTGACAACTTTTTTGTCGGCTACACTAACAATTGTTCCTGCTTGGAATTGTTTTTCAACCAAAGAGTTGTCAGTATCAGCAATGCGGAACCAGTCTAATTGAACAAATTTGTCAGGATTGTCACCCCATTTTACGATATCTTGTTCTTTACCTTCATCCAAAATAGGCTGTTTTGCTTGGCTACCTTCTGTTGTAGTACAGATTGAATAGTAACCACCCCAATGGTGAGAAACGTAGATATCAGTTTTGATTCCAACGTAGTCGGCAGCAGCGCTGTAGAGAGCGTTGAGGCCGGTAGCGGTTTCAGCATAGGTGTTGAATTTTACAACATTACCATAACTTGTACCAGTTTCAGTGAGAGTAACGCTATAGTACGTACCGGGGGCAAGCTGCAATGCATTATTTGTGCTTCCACCAACCCAAATCCATTCTTTGAGTTCACCATCTTGGTAACCACCCATCCAGTCATTGGCTGCGCTTCTGATTCCAAAATACTCTGACTTACTTAAAGTAATTGGTGTATCAAAAACCAATTCGTATTTATTGTCTGCAATCTTTTTTAAGTATGTATTTGGCAAGTTATAAAGTACATTGGCTCCATTTTCCCACACATGGAGTTTGTAGCCATACTCTACGATGTTTTCACCTTCAAATTTTAGTGTTGTGCCATCAAAAGTAACTTTTGTATATGTGCCGGGGGCAAGAATCATGTTGTTCCCTTCATCACCTTTATTAGGTGTCCATTGGCTATTAGGAACAATGGTAGAAGTCTTGTAATATGTGCCGTCCTCATTAATCAAAAACTGTTCAGGTTGGGTAATTGTTAATGGAGTTGAGAAAGTGTAAGTACCATCCGCGCTGAATGTCCAATTGCCGGAATTTTTGCAAGCGTTGTGTAATTCGCTTTTACCATTTTCCCAAGTGTTGAGATAAAGCGTTGCATTGGCATTGATTGCCACTGCGATAGCAAGTGCTAAAAATAAGTAAATCTTTTTCATTTTGTTATATAAATTAAGTGTTAGTAATTAAGTTTCGGGTCAAAAAAAAAACCTTATGTGCTAAGTGCTAAAGGCAGTATAAACAAGTTGTAATAGAATAAAAGTGCAACAATAGGTTTAACCTTGATTTAGCAACCGCAAATATACGATGTAAATTTTAAATACAAAAGAAAAATTGAAAAAAAATTACATATCGAACAAAAATACCAACAAAAACAAGACAAAAAGGAGGAAAAAGACAAAAACCAGCCATAGACAGCGGGCGTGGCGATAAACGGGCGGGTGCGCTGCTCGGGCAGCGGAGAGGCGGCGCTGCCGGGGAATAGGGCTAATGGGGCTAATGGGTCCAATGGGTGGCGATAAACGGGTGGGCGCGCTGCTCGGGCAGCGCGGGGGATGCCCGGTGGAGGTGCGCTCTTACCTCTTACCACTGCCCTCTTACCTTTAAAAAAACGGGGGATTGCGTCAAAAAAAAGGAAATTATGCTTTTTTATGTGTGGCGATTGCATTAAATTTGCACTATTATTCAAACGCAAAAAAACAATGCAACATTTAGCACGTTTTTTCTCCAACCTGTTCAGTCCATTGCTTATGCCCACCTACGGCATTTTCTTGCTGCTGTGGGTGTCGATACTCTGCTATCTGCCGTTTGGGTCGCGCATCGTGGTGCTGCTTGTGATTCTGGGCATCACCTGCATCCTCCCCATAGCGTTTATAGCGGTGCTCCACACGTTTGGCATCATACAAGACAAGCGGCTGATTGACAGGCGGGAACGGTTTCTCCCCTACGTTTTCATACTTATATGCTATGCGGCGGCGGCATTTTACCTTATAAATGTACATTCGCCGATGTGGGTGGTGTCGTTTATGTGGGGAGCGACGGCAGCGGTGGCTGTGTCGTTTGGCATCAATTTTGCATGGAAGATAAGCGGGCACTTGGGCGGCATCGGCGGGATTGTGGCGATGCTCTTTTGCCTCCACAACGACGGACTCGGGGCTTTCGACCTCAAAATCACCATTTGCACGGCGATAATCCTGTCGGGGGTGGTAGCCACCTCGCGGATGATACTCGAGCGGCACAATTTTTGGCAACTTGCCGCCGGATTTTGCAACGGATTTGTGTGTGTATATTTAATGAGTAAACTATTATATTAATGAAACCAATATTAAGCATTATCATGGGCAGCACCAGCGACCTGCCCATACTGGAAAAAGCGGCGAAATTTTTCGACGAGATGGAAATACCGTTTGAGATGAACGCCCTCTCAGCCCACCGCACCCCGGGGGAGGTGGAGGAGTTTGCGCGCAACGCCAAGGGGCGTGGCATCAAGGTGATAATCGCCGCCGCCGGCATGGCAGCGCATCTGCCGGGGGTGATAGCGGCAATGACACCGCTGCCGGTGATAGGGCTCCCCATCAACTCCACCCTCGACGGGATGGACGCGCTGCTCGCCATCGTGCAGATGCCTCCGGGCATCCCGGTAGCCACCGTGGGGATCAACGCCGGACAAAACGCCGCCATACTTGCGTGCCAGATTCTCGCCTCGGGCGATGAGGAGATAGCGCGCAGGCTCGAAGCGTTCAAGGCGTCGCTGGCGCAGAAGATTGTAAAGGCAAATGCCGACCTCAAAGAGGTGAAATTCAAATTTAAGACCAACTAAAAGAGCAAAACAAGAAATGGAACGCGACTACAACTATCACCGCCGCCACTCGTGGAGCGTGGATGTGGGCGGAATACCGCTCGGCGGAGAGAACCCGATAAGAATACAGTCGATGACCTCGACATCGACCGACGACATCGAAGCGAGCCGAGCGCAAGCCGAGCGGATCGCCGATGCCGGAGCGTCGTATGTGCGACTCACGACCCAGGGGGTGAAAGAGGCTGACGCGATAGGGAAAATACGCACCCTGATGCGCGCCGACGGCTACACCACGCCACTTGTCGCCGACATCCATTTCAATCCCGCCGCCGCATTTGCAGCCGCGGCGGTAACCGACAAAGTGCGCATCAACCCGGGAAATTTCGTTGACCCGGCGCGCACATTCAAGAAACTTGAATACACCGACGCGGAATATGCCGCCGAGATAGAGCGCATCGGCAACGCACTGCGCCCGTTTATCGACATCTGCCGCCAGCACGGCACCGCAGTGCGCATCGGCGTGAACCACGGCTCGCTGAGCGACCGCATCATGAGCCGCTATGGCGACACCCCGGCAGGGATGGTGGAGAGCGCGATGGAATTTCTGCGGGTGTTTGTGGCTGAAAACTACCTCAAGGTGGTGATTTCGATAAAAGCGTCAAACACCGTGGTGATGGTAACCACCGTGAGACTGCTCGTAGAGGCTATGGAGAAGGAAAACATGCACTTCCCGCTGCATCTCGGCGTAACCGAGGCAGGCGACGGAGAGGATGGCAGAATCAAGTCGGCAGTGGGCATCGGCACCCTCCTCGCCGAGGGAATTGGCGACACCATCCGCGTGTCGCTGAGCGAAGACCCGGAGTGCGAAGTGCCTGTGGCTGAATTTCTTGCGAAATATGTCGAGAATTTCGGCAACCTCGAGCCGGCACCTGTGGCTGTGGCAGTGAACGACGGCAGGAAATGCCGCCTTGTGGGGAACAAGCCGATTGTAGTGGCACGCAAAAGCGACGGAATGACCTCGCACCCCGATTTCGTGCTCTCAAGCGACGGCAGCCTGCACGAGACAATCACCACAATCGTGCCATTCGACCTTTGGAAGCCCGGGAACGGCTCGCAACCGCTGTTCACCGTCGAAAACTACGCCTACGCGGCAGGGTGCAACGCCCCGACGAAGTGGCTGCAGGTGGATGCCGAGCATTTCAGCCCCGACATGCGCATCTCGAGCGACACCGCGATAATCCTCTCGGTATCGGCAAAATACAACCGTCCGGCGATGCTGCAGAGCGTGATGAGCGAACTCCTCGCGCGCGGCAACGAGGCGCCTGTGGTGCTACACTGCGACTACAGCGCAACGAGCGACATGGAGGTGCAGGTGATGGCATCGGTGGATATGGGCAGCTGCCTGATGAACGGCTTCGGAGCCGGAATCATGCTCGACGCACCGATAGACGCCGACAAACTCGTGGCGTGGTGCTTCGGAATCCTGCAAGCAGCACGACTGCGCACCACCAAGACCGAATATATCTCCTGCCCGAGCTGCGGACGCACACTTTTCGACCTGCAAACCACCGTTAAGCGCGTGAAAGAGGCGACATCGCACCTCACCCACCTGAAAATAGGCATCATGGGCTGCATCGTAAACGGACCGGGCGAAATGGCAGACGCCGACTACGGCTATGTGGGCGCGGCAGCCGGGAAGATAAGCCTGTACAAAGGAAAACAGTGCATCGAGCGCAACATCCCGCAGGAGGAGGCAATCCCCCACCTCATAGCACTCATAAAAGCCAACAACGACTGGATAGAACCGTAGTGCGTGGCTATTTGCGCCGAATGCCCGGAAGCGGAATTGTCTCTTTCTTCACGATAATGCCAAGGAAGAGCAGCAAGAGCACCGTGCGCGCGGCGAGGAGCAGAACGGTGTTTTCGACAGGCAGCACACTACCGATGCCGTAGAACAGCATCGCCACCACGATGTAGAAAGCGGCATTCTTGTAGTCGTAGGCGATAGGATAGTATTTCCTGCCGAAATACCACGAAGCCACCATCATGCACAGATAGCTTGCAAACGCGCCCCAGGCACACCCCATATAGCCGATGAGCGGCACGAGCAACACGTTGACAATCACCGTGATAGCAAGTCCGAAGAGGGAGAAATACATGCCCCACACGGTGCGGTCGGTGAGTTTGTACCAGAGCGAGAGATTGAAGAAAATGCCGAAAAACAACTCGGCGAGCATCACCACCGGCACCACCTTAAGCCCCTCGAAATACGACGGAGCGATGAAATATTTGAGGATGGGGAGATAGAACATCACCCCGAGGAAAATCACCATCGAGAAGATGATGAAATATTTCATGGCGTCGATATACGACTGCGTTTTGTTGCTGTCGCGGTTCTGCGAGAAGATAAACGGCTCGTAGGCAAAGCGAAACGCCTGCATGAACATCACCATAACGATTGCAATCTTATAGTTTGCGCCATAGATGCCGATAGCCGTAAACGCGGCGTTGTGGTCGGGGATGAGCACCGGGAGGAGTAGTTTGTCGATGGTTTGGTTCATAATACCGGCGACACCGAGCACCAGAAGCGGCGAGGAATAGGCGAGCATACGCCTGATGAGCGCGGCGTCGAAGCAGTAGCGGAACCCGCGCAGTTGCGGAATGAGCATCACCAGAGTGAGAAGCGACGCCGCAAGATTGGAGATGAAGATGTAACCTATGCCAATCGACTTGCTATACACCGCATCGACACAGCCGGGGCAGCGGGAGTCAAGCCACGGGCAAAGCACTATGAAAAAGAGATTTAAAGCGATATTCACCGCAATATTCACCAGTTTTATAGTGGCAAACTTGAGCGGGCGCTTGCAATAGCGCAGGTAGGCAAACGGAATGGCGGTGAAGGCGTCGAGCGCGACGGTGGCGGCAAGCAGAGTTACATACTCGGGGTGCTGCGGGATATTGAGCAGCATCGCTAACCACCCCTGGCACAAAAACACGATTGCCACAAAGAGCGACGAAGTGCCCGCAAGGGAGATGAGCGAGGTGGAATACACCTTCATAGGGTCTTCCCCCTCCTTGCCGGCATTGGCAAAGCGGAAAAAGCCAGTCTCCATCCCGTAGGTGAGGATAATCAACGCCAAAGCGACAAAAGAATAGAGATAATTCACAATCCCATATTCCGAAGCCGCAAAAGCATTGGTATAGAGCGGAACAAGACACCAATTGAGGAAGCGTCCGATGATGCTGCTTGCCCCATAAATGGCGGTGTCTTTAGCCAAACTTTTAATTCCAGCCATAAAAAAGTTTCATTACTTGAAATTGAGCTCACCGGGCGCCGCATGGCGGTATTTTCCGAGGTGAGTGTAGGCGAGTTCGGTAACCTCGCGCCCGCGGGGAGTGCGCTTGATAAACCCCTCCTTGATGAGGAAAGGCTCATACACCTCCTCGAGCGTGCCGGCATCCTCGCCGAGAGCCGTAGCGATAGTGGTCAATCCCACCGGACCGCCATTGAACTTGTCGATGATGGTGGTGAGAATCTTATTGTCAATCTCGTCGAGACCATATTTGTCGATGTTTAGAGCCTCGAGAGCGTAGCGGGCAATAGCGGTGTCGATTTTGCCGGAGCCTTTCACCTGGGCAAAATCGCGGACACGGCGGAGCAGCGAATTAGCCACACGCGGTGTCCCGCGGCTGCGCAAAGCGATTTCGGTGGCAGCCTCGTTGCTGCACTCCACATTGAGCAGGCGCGCCGAGCGCTTCACGATGTTGCGGATAGTGTCGTGATCGTAATACTCGAGATGGCAGTTGATGCCAAAACGGGCACGGAGCGGCGATGTGAGCAATCCGCTGCGAGTGGTGGCACCCACAAGCGTGAACGGCGACAAAGAGAGCTGCACCGAGCGCGCCCCGGGACCCTTGTCTATCATAATATCGATTCGGAAATCCTCCATCGCCGAGTAGAGATACTCCTCTACCACAGGACTTAAACGGTGGATTTCGTCGATAAACAGCACATCGTTTTCCTCGAGCGAAGTGAGGATACCGGCGAGGTCGCCGGGCTTGTCGAGCACCGGACCCGAGGTAACCTTGAATCCGACGCCGAGCTCGTTTGCGATGATATTCGACAAGGTGGTTTTTCCAAGCCCCGGAGGGCCGTGGAGCAGGAGATGGTCGAGCGCCTCACCGCGCATCCGCGCAGCGGCGACAAATACGCGGAGGTTTTCGATGATTTTCTCCTGACCGCTGAAATCATCGAACCTCACCGGGCGCAACGCCTTCTCGAAGTCGCTGTCGCGCTCAATCCGCGATTCTCTTATGTCGAAGCTATCCCCCATCCTATCAGCAATTATTTAACTTGCACACCGGGACGCACTTCGCCTTGCGGACCAATCACCACGAGGCGACCATCGCTATCCTCAGCGCTGAGAATCATACCTTGCGACTCCACGCCTTTGAGTTTGCGCGGCTCGAAATTGGCGATAAAGCACACTTCCTTGCCAATCAAGTCCTCGGGAGCGTAGAATTTGGCGATACCCGACACGATAGTGCGACCGCCCATTCCGTCATCGATTTTGAACTTGAGCAACTTGTCTGCCTTGGGCACTTTTTCACATTCAAGCACCTTGCCCACACGGATATCGAGTTTCATGAAATCATCGAAAGGCACATTGGCAGCCACCGGAGCGGGGGTGAAATTGTTGATAGCATTCTCTTTCTTGATGCGTTCGAGGCGCTGCATCTGGGCATCGATAGCGTCATCCTCGATTTTCTCGAAGAGGAGTTCAGCCTTGTTGACCGATGCACCTACAGGCATAAGGTCGAAGCGCCCGAGGTCGTTCCAAGTCAAATCGCCCGGGAGATTGAGGATTCCGGCGAGTTTCTTCGACGAGAACGGCATGAACGGCTCGAAAGCGATAGCGAGATTGGCGGCAATCTGCAGAGCCACATTCATAATAGTATCCACGCGAGCCATATCGGTCTTGGCAAGTTTCCACGGCTCGGTGTCGGCGAGATACTTGTTTCCGATACGGGCAAGGTTTATAGCCTCCTTGAGCGCCTCGCGGAAGTGGAATGTCTCGATAGCCGCCTCGATGCGGGCTTTCACAGCCAAAAACTCAGCGATAGTGGCATTGTCGTAGTCGGTGAGTGCGCCGCAAGCGGGCACCACACCGTTGTAGTATTTATGAGTGAGCACCACGGCACGATTTACGAAATTGCCATAGATGGCAACCAGCTCGTTGTTGTTGCGAGCCTGGAAATCGCGCCAAGTGAAATCGTTGTCTTTAGTTTCGGGAGCATTGGCAGTGAGGACATATCTCAAGACATCCTGTTTGCCGGGGAAATCGCGGAGATATTCATGGAGCCACACAGCCCAGTTGCGCGAAGTGGAGATTTTGTCCCCTTCGAGGTTGAGGAATTCATTTGCAGGCACATTGTCGGGCAACTGATATGAACCCTCAGCCATGAGCATAGCCGGGAACACAATGCAGTGGAACACGATGTTGTCCTTTCCGATGAAGTGGATGATGCGAGAGTCTTCTTTCTTCCAGTAATCTTCCCAGGTGTCGGGGAGAATCTCCTTGGTGTTGGAAATATAACCGATAGGAGCATCAAACCACACATACAACACTTTTCCATCGGCACCCTCGACAGGAACCGGAACGCCCCAGTCGAGGTCGCGGCTCACCGCACGCGGCTGCAAACCCAAGTCGAGCCACGATTTGCACTGACCATACACATTAGGCTTCCATTCCTTGTGCTCCTCGAGAATCCACTTGCGCAAAGCCGGCTCCCACTTGTCGAGAGGGAGATACCAGTGTTTTGTTTCTCGGAGCACCGGACGGTTGCCGGTGATTGCAGAACGCGGGTCGATAAGGTCGGTGGCATTCAACGAAGAGCCACAAGCCTCACATTGGTCGCCATAGGCACGCTCATTTCCGCAATGCGGGCACTTACCGGTAACATAGCGGTCGGCAAGAAACTGATTGGCTTTCTCATCATATAGTTGCATGGAAGTTTTCTCAACAAACTCCCCTTTTTCGTATAGTTTACGGAAAAAGTCGCTTGCAGTCTTGCTGTGGATATCAGAAGTAGTACGAGAATAGACATCAAAAGAGATTCCGAGTTCTTCAAAGGAGTCTTTTATAATCTTGTGGTAACGGTCAACGACATCTTGCGGAGTAATGCCTTCTTTTTTAGCCTTGATAGTGATGGGCACACCATGCTCGTCGCTACCGCCAACCATAATCACATCCTCACCTTTGAGACGAAGATAACGAGTGTAGATGTCAGCAGGGACATACACGCCGGCAAGGTGTCCGATATGCACCGGACCATTGGCATAAGGCAAAGCCGTAGTAACAAGAGTACGATTGAATTTCTTTTCCATTTTGTGATATGTATTTAGAGCCGCAAAGCGGGCAAATTTGTTTCAAAATGCAAAATTAGCACAAAAAGCCCCGGTTTCAAAATCAAATCCCAACTTTTTTGTAGCAAAATGGGTTATTGATGTTGAATCTCATTGTATTGCGCATAAAAGCAGCGAAAAACATGCAAGTTTTTGTGTTTTCATTGCAAAATGAGTATATTTGCAGTAATTTAGCAGAAATAGCGAGTTATGGAAGCAAGAAAGTTGAAAAGATGCCCGATAGGGATACAGACATTCTCCGACATCATCGAGGAG
>JBJEKB010000233.1:0-9713 GCA_051878395.1 Muribaculaceae bacterium | reverse complement strand
CACCCCGACACACCGGTGTTCACCGGCGGTGAACGTATAACACGAATCACCGAATCGCGTCCGTTCTACTGCTACATGACACGTCCCAAGCGCGGATATTATGTGTGCAAATACATTCCCATAGAGGTAGATAAGGATAGCAAGGAGAAATATCCTATCACCAAAGGCTACTTCAAACTATTGGAACAAAACATCAATGAGGCACCGCAATATTGGCTATGGAGCCACAACCGCTGGAAACGCACGCGCGAGGTGTGGGAACAGATGTTCAGCGAGGAAGAGAAGCGCCGCATGGTGAATCGCTGATAGCCTGCTATTTTCGCTTGCGGTAATCCGGGAAGGTTACACTAAGATATTTGTCGCCATAGAGCGACTTAAGCTCATCATATTCATAAAGTGTGCCCGACACCTTCGACAATTCTTTCTGACGCCACAGCACACGATATTTCGATGAATAATAATGCCCGTACATCTCAAATTCGGATAATGAGCAGTTCTTGTGCTGCTTTAGAAAATCGATAAGAGCGTCATACCACTTCACACCGCCCGATTTCGACTCAATAACATCACGAAAAGAGGCAAGACTATTCTTGTCGAATATCATTTTGTGAGACACATAGGAATATCTCGCAAACGGAAAACGATTGAAGAAATGCTTGATTGTCAAATAATAGGGATAGTAAAATTCCTTGGACATATAGAAAACCGCCTTGCCGTCATCGGCGAGGAATGTGTGCGGAGCGAGCAAAATGTGGTCGGAATCGATAGTGATGAAATAGCGGTTCTCCCCTACCGCTCCCGACAATTTGAGTAACTGCTGGAAAATCCATCCGCTGCGGTCGTTGCCATTCTTGTCGCGATAAGCGATATACGACTTATCAAAGCCGAGCACCGACGATTCAAGCACAAAATTTAGTCCTTGCGCCTGTGCAAAATCACGAATCTTGTCATTTTCGGGTGCGACAAGATAGATGCCGCCAAGCACATTGGCAAAATTATGACGGAGTCCCTCGATACATGTGGGCAGTATATCAAGGTCTTTAGGCACCACAGGAATCACAACATCTATCGGCTCTGTGGGATGCGGTGTCGGCATTTTTGCCTTGAATTCCGACACAACATCGTAGTTGATGCTGCGAAATGTGCCTAATACAAAATCGTATAGTTTTTTCTTAATCGACATGTTATTCCGAGAAATATGAACATGGCAGGCGGCGGCAGTTGTATTGCGAAGCCATAGCCTCACCGTATGCACCGGCAGAGCGCAAGGCGAAGAAATCGCCGCGATGCGACACAGGGAGCACCTCATCCTCACCAAAGCAGTCGGACGACTCGCAGATTGGTCCCACCACATCATACACGGCAGTTTCCTCGCCTTGTGGAGTGAGGTTTTGAATCACATGATGCGCTTGATACAGCGCGGGGCGGATGAGTTCGGTCATTCCGGCATCGAGCATCACAAAACGCTTTTTCACACCCTCTTTTACAAAGATTACGCGAGAAATGAGCGAGCCACACTGCCCCACTACCGAGCGTCCAAGCTCGAAATGCACCTCTTGCCCGGGTCGAAGGCTCAATAGTTGCGAGAATGTGTTGAAATACTCTTCAAATGGAGGAATCGAGTTATCAGGATTATCATAATCAATTCCGAGACCGCCACCAACATTGATAATTTCGATTTTTGCACCAAGTTGAGCCACATGCTCTTGAAGGTCGTTGATGCGCGAGCAAAGAATCTGATAGGCATCCATTGTGGTGATTTGACTGCCAATGTGGAAATGCAATCCTATTAGATTGACATTGGGCAACGACAAAGCATCGGAAATAACACCATCGAGCATCTCCATATCCACACCGAATTTGTTCTCATTCAATCCGGTGGTGATGTATTTATGAGTGTGTGCATCGATATTTGGATTGACACGAATTGCCACCTGAGCAACTTTGCCACGAGAGGCGGCAAGTTGGTCGATAATGTGAAGTTCCTCACGCGATTCCACATTGAAGCAACGTATTCCGGCATCGATACCGGCAAGAATCTCGCTATCGGTCTTTGCAACGCCGGCAAACACTATTGAGCGGGGAGAGAAACCGCAATCCATCGCAACTTTCAATTCACCTTTGCTCACGCAATCGATGCCGAGGCCGGCTTCACGAATCAAGGAGAGGAGGCGCGGATTTGAATTTGCCTTTATCGCATAATGCACCACAAACGGACGTCCCGACACACAACGGTTAATCTCTTTGAGCGTGGCACGAAGCACATCCAAATCGTAGTAGTAAAACGGGGTTTCTAACTCACGAAATTTTTCTATGGGGAAAATAGTCTTCATCAATAAAAATTATATGTAAATTCAAAATAGATGTTCGCTCAGCGACTTCAAAGCCCTGAGTTTGTCCTCTTTGTGCACAAGGAACGAAATATTGTAGTTGCTGCCACCGTAGGAAATCATCCTCACGGGTATATCTTTGAACGCTTCGAGCGCTAGGGTCTCGAAACCACAGTTGCGCCATTCGAGATCGCCGACAACACACACAATCACCATGTCTTTATCCACGGTAACGGTGGAGAACTTCATGAGTTCATCGACAATGGCATCGAGATTCTTGTCATTGTCGATAGTAACCGACACTCCCACCTCGGATGTTACAATCATATCGACAGGCGTTTTGTATTTATCAAACACCTTGAACACATTGAGGTAGAAATCATAGGCGAGAAGCATTCGGGCGCTTTTTATCTTGATGGCTGTGATATTGTCCTTGGCGGCGACAGCCTTGATTTCGCCTTTCGACGGGTTGTTGTCGATGAGTGTGCCACGAGCCTCGGGTTGAAGTGTATTGAGGAGGCGCACCGGGATGTTATGGAGTTTGGCAGGGAGCACACAAGTGGGGTGAAGAATCTTGGCACCGAAATAGGCAAGTTCCGCCGCTTCCTCAAAGTGGAGATGCTCCACCGGGCGTGTGCCATCGACAAAACGAGGGTCGTTGTTGTGCATCCCGTCGATATCGGTCCAAATTTGGATTTCCTCGGCTTCGACCGCCGCACCGATGAGAGAAGCGGTGTAGTCGCTGCCGCCGCGATGGAGATTATCCACCTCTCCGCGATGATTGCGGCAGATATACCCCTCGGTGATGTACAAATCCACATCGGGATATTTTGCCATGAGAGCGGCAAGACGTTGCTTGATATATGGCATGTCCGGCTCATCCTTGGCATCGGTTCTCACATATTCAAGAGCCGGGAGCACTTCGCTGTTATAGCCGTTCATGTGCAAATAGATGTTCATCATCGCTGTGGACATCAATTCGCCTTGCGAAAGGATTTCCTTCTCATCCACTTCTGTGAAATCGGGTTTCACAAACTGTCGCATGTAGTTGAAACAGTCTCTCACTTCCACAATTGCCTTCTGTCGAAACTCCTCGACATCAAAAAGGCTGTCAATCGTGGAGTTGTATTTCACCTCGAGGGCATTTATGGTCTCCAACGCACCTGCAGCATTACCTTTATATAGGTAATCTGATATTTTCACCAGGGTATTGGTAGTGCCCGACATAGCCGACAGCACCACCACATTGCAGCCTTTGCCGGTGACGAGTTTTGCGACATTCTTTATTCTCTCGGCACTTCCCACCGAAGTGCCGCCAAATTTCATTACCTTCATGCAAGAAATAGTTATTCGGGTTCAACGACCTTTTTATCTTCACATTTAATCACTCTCCCGGGGAACTCCTCGACAAGATTTATGTTGTGTGTAGCCATAATCACTGCGGTGCCTTTTTCGGCTATTCCGCGCAGCAACAGCACAATCTGATGTCCGGTTTCGGGGTCGAGATTGCCGGTTGGCTCATCGGCAAGAATAAGTTTGGGCTTGTTGAGTATCGAGCGGGCTATAACGACACGTTGCTGCTCACCACCCGACAATTCGTGAGGCATCTTGTAGGATTTGTTCTCCATCCCCACTTGCTTGAGCACTTCATCGATGCGCTCTTGCATCTCCTCCTTGTCCTTCCAACCTGTTGCTTTGAGCACAAACAACAGATTGTCGGCAACAGAGCGGTCGGTGAGGAGTTGAAAATCTTGAAAAACCACACCGATTTTCCTACGGAGCATCGGCACATCGCGACGGCGTATCTCGGCAAGGTCGTAATCAAAGACCATTGCTTCGCCGCTTTCAATAGGAATCTCGGCATACATTGTCTTGATGAGACTGCTCTTTCCACTGCCAACTTTGCCTATTAGATAGACAAACTCTCCTTCCTCAACCGAAAGATTTACATTCTTGAGGACTGTGAGTTCCTGACGGAGAATCTCCACGTCGCGATATTCAATTACTTTTGCCATGTCCGTAAAACTTTGTGTCAACCTTTGTGTCTTTTCTGCAACTCGGCAGCGAGTTCCTCGATGCGATGTCCTTTTGATGTGAGGAGCACTATGAGGTGATAAATAAGGTCGGAAGCCTCATAGATGAGACGGTCATCGGTGCCGTTGGTGGCTTCGATTACAGTTTCAACTGCCTCCTCGCCCACTTTTTGAGCCATTCTGTTCACACCGCTATTGAAAAGCGATGTTGTATAAGATTTCTCGGGCATCTCCTCATGGCGTTTGCAGATGAAATCCTGGAGATAAGAGAGAAACTCGATGCCCATCTCGTTGCTGTCGCAAAAGCAGGTGGCGCTGCCTGTGTGGCACACCGGACCTTCCGGGATAGCCTTAATGAGCAATGTGTCGTGGTCGCAGTCTTCGGCGATGCTCACCACGTTGAGGAAATTGCCACTCTCCTCCCCTTTTGTCCACAAGCGGTTGCGAGTGCGGCTATAGAATGTTACTTTATTCAATTCAAGAGTCTTTTCGTATGCCTCTTTGTTCATGAATCCAAGCATCAACACATTCTTGGTGCGTGCGTCTTGGATAATGGCAGGCAACAAACCATTCATTTTTTCAAAATCCAATGCCATTGTTGTTATCTTACGTTTATATTGTTTTCTTTCAAAAATTTCTTGAGTTGCGGAATCTGAATCTCGCCGAAATGGAACACACTGGCAGCCAGCGCAGCGTCGGCGTACCGGAACGCATCGACAAAATGCTGCATTGTTCCACAACCGCCCGATGCAATCACCGGGATGGAGACAAAAGTCTGCAACTTTTTGAGAGCATCGAGCGCGAAGCCCTCTTTCACACCGTCATGGTCCATGCTTGTGAAAAGTATCTCGCCGGCGCCGAGTTCTTCAGCCTCTTTTGCCCAAGAATAGAGTTTTTTTGCTGTGGGGACACGTCCGCCATTGAGATAGCAACGCCACTCGCCATCGCGACAACTTGCATCTATCGCCACGACACACACTTGGCTGCCAAATGCCTTCGCGATTTCGGTAATCAACTCGGGGCGACGTATTGCCGACGAATTTATCGACACCTTATCGGCTCCGGCATTGAGGAGCATACCCACATCCTCAACACTTCCGATTCCACCTCCTACGGTGAACGGAATACTGATGTTTTCGGCTACTCGACGCACTACATCGACAAATGTCTTGCGGCGCTCGTGCGAGGCATTGATGTCGAGAAACACAAGTTCATCGGCTCCGGCATCGCTGTAAATCCGAGCCAATTCCACCGGGTCGCTCGCCTCCTTGAGATGGAGAAACCGCATCCCCTTCACTGTGGTGCCGTCAAGCACATCCAAACAAGGTATTATTCTTTTTGCTAACATTTTCTCAATAGATTATGTTTCTCTATATCGGCAAGAGTGATGTGCCCCTCGTAGATAGCCTTGCCAACTATCACTTCGGGGATATTCATTTCACCAAGAGCTTCGATGTCGCCCATGCCGCTCACTCCGCCACTTGCAATAAGATACACATCGGGAATCTCGTCGAGGATTTTGCGATAACTGTCGAGCGACGGTCCGGAAAGCATCCCGTCGCACTCGGTGTCGGTGCTTATCACTTTCTTGATTCCGAGTTCGGTGTATCGACGAATGAATGGCACGATTTCGAGTTGGCTTGTCTCGCGCCAACCCATGGTTACAATCTTGCCATGATTTGCGTCGGCACCAAGAATCACCCTCTCGCTACCGAAAGCCTTAATCCAGTGCTCGAAAAGCATAGGATTTTTCACTGCGATGCTGCCACCGGTTATCATTTTGGCACCGCTTTCAAATGCGATTCTCACATCTTCATCGCTCTTGAGCCCACCGCCGAAATCGATTGTCAACGATGTGTGGGTGGCTATCGTCTCGAGAATGCGATAATTGACGATATGTTGCGAGGCGGCACCATCCAAATCCACGAGGTGCAAACGCTTGCAACCCACATCGGCAAAGCGGCGCGCCACTTCGAGCGGGTTGTCGTTATACACCTTCTTTTGGTCGTAATCGCCACGCGAAAGGCGAACACATTTGCCGCCGATTATATCTATTGCAGGAATAATTTCAATCATTACAAAGCCAAAAATTGTTTTAACACAGCCTCGCCCACACTGCCACTCTTCTCGGGGTGGAATTGTGTAGCATAGAAATTGTCTTGTTGAAGCGAGGCGCTGAATTTTGTTATATAGTCGGTTGTGGCGACCGTGTGGCTGCACAATTCGGCATAATAACTATGCACATAATAAACATAGGCGTCTTCAAAATTCTCGGGAAGCCAGCAATTGTCGAGGCGCTGAATGGTGTTCCACCCCATGTGCGGGATTTTCATCTCCCGGCACGCGGAATTGTCGAAACGGCGCACCACAGTGTCGAAAATGCCGATTCCATCCACATTCCCCTCTTCGGAATGTCGGCACATCACTTGAAGTCCGATGCAAATACCGAGCAACGGCGATTTCACACTCTTTATTACCTCATCCAGGCGTTTCTCTCGCAAATACGACATTGCGGTTGAAGCCTCTCCCACACCCGGGAAAATCACTTTGTCGGCAGTGAGAATAGTGTCGCGGTCGTCGGTGAGGACACATTCAGCCCCCACTCTGCGCAATGCGCATAGCACCGAAAACACGTTACCTGCATTATATTTTATTACAGCAATCATTTCCTTTTTTTATCAACTTGCAAAGATAATGCAAACAAACCCGGTTTCAAAGCAAAAATCAATTTTTCTTGCTTCAACCGCTACGAATCGGCAGAAAAAAGGGAGTGCCATGACGATTGACACTCCCTTTTTAGGCTTTGAATATAAATATTATTTGAAATCTTCGGGGTAGGTAATGTGGTTGAATGTCTGGCCTCCGGCGATGCGAATCCAGGTGCGGAAACTGCGCTCACCCTCGGTGAGTTCGATAATTCTTGCGCCGTTTCCACCCGGGATGTTGTTATACACGGTGCCACCACCGGTGTAGCGACCATAGCACAGAGCAATACTGCGCCAGTTTACAAGGTAGTCGTTGATGTGGTCGTGTCCTACAAATGTTCCGAGGATATCCCCCTTGCTACGCATGGCGGCAAATAGTCCGGAATTGATTTTCGGCGCACAGGCAGCCTCGCCGCGATAGCCCACAAACTTGCTGTTTACATCGGCGCAAGCCTCGTTGTATTCGGGAAGCGGGATGTGGAAGAATGCAAGCGATGTGAGCGGAGTGCCTGAATTTGCCGCTGTGAATCGGTCGCTGTTATCAGAATACCATTGTATTTGGTCGAGGTTTATCCAAGCATAATGTTTGAGTTCCTCGATTGAAGTGTAGGAATGGGAATCGAAGAAATAGAGCACTACATCGTCTTTCTTGCCATCGCTTGTCTTTATGGGCAGAATGTAGTTTGTAACACCGCTCACACCGGGAGTGGTGGTGGAGAGATTGCCGGGGAGAGATTTTAGAAGTTCGAGGAGTTGCTCTCTTGTCATTCCCGATTCATCGTCGTGGTTGCCAAATGTTACCGCAAAAGGCAAGTGTCTTTTCAACACAGGCTCAAGAGCCTTCATATAGCCTTCGCGAGCAGGCGGTCCAAACACAAGGTCGCCGGTGTAAATCACCAAATCGGGTTTCTCGGCATCGAGCACCTCATTCATGCGCTCTCCGGCGATATCCGAGGCGGGATTGCCTGCAATCCAGTGGACATCGGTAAACTGTACGATTTTGAATTTCTTGTTTGAATTGAATTTTAGCTCACTGTTTTGCGCATAACACATTGCCGAGCAAAACAAAATAGCCAACACTGAGAAGTAACGTAATTTTTTCATGTCGTATTAAAGTTTGTATGCAAAAATACAAATCTTTGTGGCATTACACAAATATTTTAAAAATATTTCACTCAAAAAGATTGGCAAAATAAAGTAATTTGCATTTAATAATGTGAATATTTTTTGTAAATTTGCATTCACAAACAACTTAAACAATAAACCTAAAACTAAAAACTTAAATTCACTTATGAACAAATTCATTAAAAAATCACTGATTATGGCTTCGGCAGCACTATCTCCGATACTTGCTTCAGCAACATCAATCGATGATGTCTATAACAGTTACCCGGTAAATGAGGGTATGACCGACGAAGTGGTGGTTAAAGGCGATAAAACCTGTTTTGAATTGTGGTCGCCAAAAGCCGACGCTGTAAAAGTGCATATCTATTGCGATGGCATCAACGGCAAGCCCGAAAAATGTGTGGATATGACTCTCGATGCCGCAACAGGAACATGGCACGCCTCTCTCGATGGTGCGCTCTACAACAAATTCTACACATTCTCGGTGAAATTCAATGGCAAATGGCTCAACGAAACTCCCGGAATATGGGCAAAAGCGGTAGGCGTTAATGGAAAGCGCGCTGCAATCATCGATTTCTCGAAAACAAATCCTTGCGGCTGGGAGAACGACAAGGGTCCGGAGGTGAAGGCTATCAACGATGTGATTCTCTATGAAATGCACCACCGCGACTTCTCGGTGCACCGCAACTCCGGCATTGCAAACAAAGGTAAATTCATCGCTTTGCTCGAGAACGGCACTCTCTCGCTCAATGGTGTTCCCACAGGTATCGACCACCTCAAAGAATTGGGCATTACCCACGTGCACATCCTCCCTTCGTTTGACTACAATAGTGTCGATGAGACCCAACTCCCATCCAACACCTACAACTGGGGTTATGACCCGGTGAACTACAACGTGCCGGAAGGCTCCTACAGCACTAATCCTTCAAACCCCTACACCCGCATCCGCGAAATGAAACAAATGGTGCAGGCACTGCACAACGCAGGACTCGGAATTGTGATGGATGTCGTTTATAACCACACCGCCGAGGGAGATGGCTCAAATTTCTCGCTCACCGCTCCGGGATACTTCTATCGCCACCGCGAAAACGGCTCTTATTCCGATGCTTCGGGTTGCGGAAACGAAACCGCAAGCGAGCGCACTATGATGCGTAATTTCATTGTAAATTCGGTTAAATACTGGGCTGAAGAATACCACATCGACGGTTTCCGTTTCGACCTCATGGCTATCCACGACATCACAACTATGAATATGGTGGCTGAAACACTGAAGAAGGTGAACCCGTCGAGCTTCGTTTATGGTGAAGGCTGGACTGCCGGCGACTCCCCTCTCGCTGTTGACCAACGTGCGCTCAAAGAGAGTGTTGCCAAGATGAATGGCATTGCAGTGTTCAGCGACGACATTCGCGACGGCATCAAGGGCCACTACAGTAGAGCCGAGGATTGCGGATTTGCTACAGGAAAAGTCGGTCTCGAGGAGACCGTGAAGAAAGGCATCGTGGCTGCAACCGCCCATCCTC
>JBJEKB010000232.1:0-2352 GCA_051878395.1 Muribaculaceae bacterium | reverse complement strand
ATACACCTTGTAGTCTATGGCATCTTTGGCAAGGTCAACATGCAGTTCGCGGGGTCTGCCATAGGCATCAACGCGCCCATAGTCATACACTCGATAGGTAATGTCGGAGGTCTCTTGAATCTCAGCGAGAAGATTTCCTGCACAAATGGCGTGGATTCGTCCGGCAGGGAGGAAAAACAGGTCGCCGGGATGCGAATTATGCTCCGCAACCACATCGAGAATGGTATTATCCTCCACGCGGCGCACATATTCATCGGCATCTATCTCTTTCGACATTCCCGCCAGGATACGAGCGTCGGCATCGGTGTCGATAATATACCACATTTCGGTCTTTCCGAGCGAATTGTGCCTGCGGCGAGCAAGATTGTCATCGGGATGCACTTGCAGCGAAAGATTGCTCTTGGCGTCGATGAGTTTAATGAGCAAAGGGAACTCGTTGCCGAAACGCCGATAGACATTCCATCCCACCAGATCGCCCTTGTATTTTTCAATCACCTCGGGAAGCGACAGCCCCTTGTTTTCTCCGGTGGCGACAATGCTTTCATGACCCGGCACACCCGAGATTTCCCAACTCTCGCCAATATCGTGTCTGCCACACTCCACCCCTTTGAAAGCAGCGATTTTGTCGCCGCCCCAAATCACGGGCTTCAAGTAGGTTTCAAATCTGAGCGGTTTTATCTCCATATCGCCAAGGGCGGTATATACCTCGAGACACATACGGCTATTGTGATAGGGGCACTTCCAGAAGCCAGCCTTGTCGTCGGTGCGATTGATAGAGCCATCGGCAAGACGACTCCAATACCACTCCCCTTGCTGATAATCAACAATGTTGTTTTTGATATATTCCCATGTATTTACAGCCATCGACAGAGCCTTGTCAACGCCATGGAAGCGATAAAGATACACCAGCCCCACTACACACTCGGCTTGAACCCACCAATGCTTTTCATTGCAGTAACTGCCATTGGCATGGCGCTCATAAAGCATAGAGCCATCGGCACAAAGTCCTTGCAATGCCGCCCGGGCAATTGCGCGTGTGTGGTCGAGAGTCTTTGCAATGATCTCTTTATCGTCAAGGACAAGAGCGGTTTCCATGAGCAACCATGAAGCCTCGATATCGTGGCCGAACGACTGCTCGCGGTCGTGCCTGTTCCACTCCTCATCAAAGAATAGACCCAGGTGATGATTATTCTTGTCCTCCATGACATCCATGAAAATGTGCATCAAATCCTTGAGCGCGCCACGGAGCTCGGGATTACGCCACACACGATAGAGATTGGTGTATGGCTCGATGATGTGTAAATGGGTGTTCATCGTTTTCTTCTCGTTGGCATCCTTGTCGCTAAGACGCATATCGGCAATTTCGCCCCAATTGCGAGTGCAAGCCTCGATATAACCACCGCGCCCCATGTCGCGGCTGTGCCACTCGATATCCCAGAACAATTTCTTGGCATATTCGAGAGCCTCATCGTCGCCGGTGGCACGCACATACTCGCTAAGGCCATAAATCACAAAACCGATTGCATAGAATTGTTTTTTGGTGTCAAGCGGGGTGCCATCGGCATTCAGCGACCAATAAATACCGCCAAATTCCTTGTCATAGAAATTATCTATGATATATCGCTTGGCGCGTGTCGCCATTTCGAGGTATTCGGGGCGATGCGTAACGCGGTAAGCCGCCGAGAAAGTCCACAGCAACCTGCCATTGAGGATAGCCCCTTTGGGAGCATCGGGCACAAGATTGTCGTTTCCGTCTCTACGACCATAGAAGCCACCATGCTCCTCATCCACCATTTTATTCATCCAGTAAGGAAGGATATTGTCGGTCATATTCGACAACACTTCATTACGAAAATCTACTATATTCATTTTATATACCTATATTATGAAAAGTATCATTATTTGTCAGCATTGCGCTGCTCGGCAAGTTGCGAGCCGATTTCTTTCATTTTGTTTGTTGTGAGAGGATAGAAATGGCACACCGTGAGAGCAACGACTGCAACTCCCGCAGGAATGAAACTCATCAACATTTTCAAGCAGAGGAGAGCGCTGTCGGGCTGGCTGATAATGGTCTGCGCCATCATCTGCGCGTCATCACGAACAACGTATCCACATGCGCTGAGCAGCCATAACACCGCCGCGCCGCCAATTGCGCCGCCAAACTTCTGCGCCATCGATGAAGAAGAGAAAATGAGACCTGTCGATGCTGTCTTGAATCGCAATTCGGAATAATCCGACACATCGGCATACATGCTCCACACCAGCGGAGACATCACTCCGGTGAGAACCGAAATAAACACTTGCAACACCAACATTATCCACCATCCCGTGAGTGTTGTAGCCGGAACGAAG
>JBJEKB010000231.1:0-2355 GCA_051878395.1 Muribaculaceae bacterium | reverse complement strand
AAAATCGCCAAGCCACTTAAATATTACGTGGAATAATAGCTGAATTAAGGATTAAGGCTAACAATAATAGGTGTCTCCACTATGGCGCTGCACATCAGAAAAAGCCACTAAGTGGCGTGCCTGCCCATAGCCCGGCACTTACGAAGTTGTGCCGGGATCATGGTATACCTCTCCCTGATGCGTGCCGAAGGTACGCTCCTGTAGCGCAGTGGTTGATTGTAGCATTGGGGCGTACCTTTGGCACGCAGATTCTCTATCTATTGCTGATCCCGGCACAACTTCGTAAGTGCCGGGCTATGGGCTGAGTAGTCGCGCTGCGACTGCCGATTGGCTTGGGGCGGTCTCGGAGTTCTCGGGGTGGCTCGCTGACGCTCGCTTTTGCTGAGACGGGACACTCATCAGGCACACCTATCGGGCGCCAAGAGTGGTTTCATGGTATCGGTGCCGGGGATTAGCGCTTGGGGAGGGTGCGTTTTAGGGCGGCGACGACTTCGGGGGCGTCTTGGCAGCCGAGCAGGTATTTGCGCCCGTCGTTGAGCGTTACAAGGAAGCAATCGCTTGCCTTGCCGTAATAGGCGAAGTAGCGTCCCAAGCCGCTCTCGTGCATTCGTCCCCAGTGTCCCATGAAGCCACCGCTTCCACACAGGCGGTGCTCAGCCATTGTGGGCTTGCAGAGCTGCACTTCGGCGATGTCGGTCAATGGTATCACTTTGCTGCGCAACGGGCGGTGCACGCGCAGGGCGTCGTCATCAATAGAGATTGCGAGCGGCGCGTAGAATAGTCCCGACAGGCAGAACAGCAGCACAACCACCACCGCTCCAATCCTCGCAACAAGCGACGATTCGGGGTCGGAAAACACTACAAAAAGCACTCCTGCCAATATCACCATCGACAAGACTGTTACCACCGTTGAATAGGTGCTCAAATTGACACGTTTTCTCATAATTCTCTTAATTTTCTACGAAATTACTAATAAAAAAATAACTATGAAAGACACGAAGCAAAATTAGCACCGAAAAACATCAAAAAAATGCAGTTTGCGCCAAAAACTGCATTTTAACACCGATTTAACATGCAAATGCCTGTTAGATATTGAGATATTCCCGTAGCGATTCCACATAGAGGGCAAAGGCTTGTCGTCCGGCATCGGTAACACGGCAGGTGGTTCGCGGCTTCTTGCCGTTGAAACCTTTTTCGACGGCGATGTAGCCGGCTGCGGCGAGTTTGTCGATTTGAACGCTCAGATTTCCCGATGTGGAATCGGTGCGCTGCTTTAGATAGACGAAATCAGCCTCATCGACAGTCATGAGAATCGACATTACCGCAAGCCGCAGTTGTGAGTGAAGTATCGGGTCGAGGTCTTTCATTTCTGCGTGCGCGCTTTATGGTTAATAATATGCCCCGGCACAATCATCATCGCTACAAAAGCAAAGATGAACATGGGCATAAACCAATGCAGGGCAAGCGGAACGGCGGTGGCAATACATGCCAGGGTGACGATGCCGCAAGCCATGCCGATGGCACCGCCCACAACGAGCGAATTTTCACGAATCACTATCCCTTGAATGGTCTCGGCAAACCCAACGAGGAGGAGCGGGAACAGCAGCATAATCGACCAGCAGTCTTTTGCAAGCAGGAGCATAAACGCCAGGCAAACGGCAATCATTGCAAGCGAGAGATAACCGATAGCGGTCCAAATGCCGGAGCCGATTGCGTCGAGGTGGGTCTTGGCGCCGACGCTCTGCTCCTGTCGGCGAGCCATCCCGGGGGTGATTGTCCCTCCGATAATCATAATCAGGAACCACAGCCAGTTGAAAACCGGATTGTGGGTGATGATGAGCAGCGTTGTTATGAGCGCAGCCACAGCCACAGTGAGGTAGCCCCACAACAGCAGGATATTGCCGTCGCCGAGGTGAAGGCGTTTGCGGCTGTTGTTAATCATTGATGTGATGATTTCAAGGCTCTCTTGAGCGGAAATGTTTCTTTCTTCCATAATAGCAATGTTGTTGATTAATTCCGCTTGCAAAGATAATTCAGTTTATGTTATAAACCAAATTATTTTGTAAATTTCTTTGTGGCAATCACCGATTTTTCGCTACTTGGCATCTCGGGTCGCTTACACCGTGACACACCAAAGCGATAGCCCCATCGAGAAAGCCATAACGAACCGGCACTTACGAAGTTGTGCCGAAACCGCCCTGTCCCACACCGTGACACACCAAAGCGATAGACCATCGAGAAAGCCACAACGTGGCGTGCCTGTCCATAACCCGGCACTTACGCAGTTGTGCCGGGATCAGCACCGCCCCACCGAATGCGTGCCAAAGGTACGCCCCTGTAGCACCACATATAGAG
>JBJEKB010000230.1:0-9825 GCA_051878395.1 Muribaculaceae bacterium | reverse complement strand
AAGATTGTAACTTGGTCGGTAGTGGGCGTGCTCGCTATTGCCGCTATCATTGTAGGTTACATCTATGGTATTAAGAATCCTAACGCTGAGAAGGCATCCAACGCTATTGCAAAGGCTGATATGGAACTCGCTGCAGGTCAAGACTCTTTGGCTCTTGCCAAATATGTCGAAGTAGCCGGCGAATACAGCAATGCTTCGGGCAACCGCGCCGCTATCGAGGCTGCAATCCTCCTTTACAAGCAAGGAAAATATGAGGAGGCTATCAAATACATCGACGATTTCAGCACTTCAAGCGAAATCATCGCTCCTTCGGCTGCTTCGCTCAAGGGCGACTGCCTCGTTAACCTCCAAAAATATGAGGAGGCTGTGAAAGCCTACGACAAGGCTATCTCGCTTGCCAATGGCAACGCCATCTACGCTCCCGTGTTCATGATGAAGAAAGCCACAGTGCTTCGCGAACTCAAAAACTTCGCCGAGGAAGCCAAAGTGTATGAGACAATCAAGAAAGATTATCCCGAATTTACTAATTCTTACCGCATCGATATCGACAAATATATCGAGCGTGCAAAGAATTCGTGATGTTTAAAAATTAATTGTTATGGGCTGTGCCATCCGGTGCAGCCCTTTTTTGTGCCGTTTTGTGGGGGATTGCGCGAGTTGAGCGACACAATTTTTTCGGCATATTTTT
Source organism: Muribaculaceae bacterium (assembly GCA_051878395.1). Taxonomy (GTDB): domain Bacteria; phylum Bacteroidota; class Bacteroidia; order Bacteroidales; family Muribaculaceae; genus W0P31-042. The sequence continues at coordinate 9,137 of JBJEKB010000230.1, read as the reverse complement.
TGCATTATGAAAATAAACGGCTATATTTGCACCGAAATATTTGAGAAATTTCGGTACTAATGAATGTTAAATGAATCGCGCGGCAAGAGGAAATATTAAAAATATTGTCATGAAGACTATGGACAAAAGTAATCATTTATGCGTTCGTGATACCATAATTGCTATGCCGGTTGTGTTCGTTCATGTGCGGACGCGATGTATCGCGTCCCTACCGGTGGAACGGGGCATCTCCGTATATTGTTAATGTTTAATTGTATAAAAATGTGGGAAGCGATACATCGCGTCCGCACCAATTGCGTCCGCATCAATCGTGTAACGGCTGTTTTTTGTTGGGGGATTGCGCTGGAAATGGGATTTTTGCCAAATTTAACGCCGATTGCGGTATTATCTTTGCACAGTGAAATGGGAGAGCGGCGACTTTGATTACCGGAGGGGGATGGTGTCGAGGTCGTCGGGGACGTAGATTGTTCCGGTGAAGTGGGTGGCGGCTTCGGCTGTGTAGCCGGCGCGGCGTGTTGCAAGGCTGCGGTCTTCGGTGTGATATAGAATGAGGTTTTTTACCCCGAGGTCTTGAGCCACTTTGCCCGCTTCGAGCGCTGTGCTGTGGTGCTTCTCGTAGGGCTTGAAGATGTCGCGTTGGGCATATAGGCAGAACGCCTCGTGCATGAGCCAGTCGGCACCGGCGGCATATTCGCGGCATCGCTCGTTGAATGGCTCGTCGCCAAGGCACACTACAGATGTGCCGGAGGGGAGGGTGGCGCGGAAGCCGAATTGCAACTCCTTGGTGGAACCGATGTCGAAGGCTGTGATGCCGATGCAACCGATTGAGAGCGTTTCGCCGTCGGTTACAGGGCGCAGAATCACCTCCTTGCCGATGCGCGAAGTTACCTTCCCTGGGAGCGTGAGGCGACAGATGCTGTCGAGGGCGTTGAGCACCTTTTGCGGACCATAGAAGGTGAATGTGCCGCTTCGCTTCCCTTGGACAAATGCTGTGGCGATATAGCGCAGAATCCACACGGCACCGAGCAGATGGTCGGTGTGGCAGTGGGTGAGATACATTGCCGAAATGTCGCCGAGCGGGATGTCGGTGAGTTCGAGTTGTCGCAGGATGCCGTTACCGCCGCCTGCATCGACAAGCAGCGATGTGTCGTTGCTGTGTAGGATGAAACAGGTGTTGAAACAGCGAGTTACAGCGGCATTTCCGGTGCCAAGTATGGTGATTTTGTCCATTGCGATGAGGGGTTAATGAGTTGTGGCAATCATCTTTTCGAGAGTTGCAAATCCGAGTTCGAGGATAGCGTCGCGGTGGTTGTAGGTGTCCTCCGGGGTGTTGTCGATTTTACAGCCTTCGCTCGGCTCCACGCCCCATTCGGTAATGTTCCCTTCGGGGTCGGTGATAGAGCAAGCCGAAAATCTTATGGTCCAGCCGTTTGGCAGCTCGCTTGTAAACGGCATACCGCTGCCACCGCCGGTTGCGTCGCCCACAATCTTCACATTGGGACGATATTTCATAATCGACACGAAATTATTGGTCGCGCTATACGACGAGCGGTTGGTGAGGATGACAATCGGCTTGAGATAGCGGATTCTGCCGGCATCGGAAGGGGAGAAATAGTAGTCGTAAGGCTCCGAGAAGTCGTTATGCCCGGGACCGGTTTTGTGCGAGATGGCACCGGCATAGATTTTGGTGTCGATAAATCGGGCGATGAGTTTCTCGGCATTGGTGAGGAATCCGCCGCCATTGTTGCGCACATCGATTATGAGTCCATCGGTTCCGGCGAGCTCGGCGAGCAAATAGTCGAGGTTTCCCTCGCCGATAGCCGATGAGAAGTCGCCGTAGTACATATACCCCATGTTGTTGCTCATAATGGCGTAGTCGATTCCCGAGGCGGTTTTGAAATTGTAGTTGAGATAGTATTGCTCAACGATTCGCTCATCGTAGTTTTGCGGGTAGTCTTCCCAGAAACGGTAGTGCGACACATCCCAGGAACTGATGAGGTTGGTGTGCCCGTCGCGGAGCTCGTTCACCATGTCGCTGCACACAACAAACAGCTCCTTGGCGGTCATGTCGGGGCGCACTTTGGCGCGGTAGGTGTCGCCAACGGCTTTCCAGTCGATATCTTTGTATTCAAAGAAGCAGTAGTGCTCGTCGATAATAGTCCACAGCGCGTCGAAATTGCCCATCGGGTTGTTGTCCCACTCTTCCTGCTTGTGGCAAGAGGAGAGGCACAGGAGCGCTGCCGATAATATGATGTATAATCGTTTCATCAGTATAGAGACGGGATTATTTTAGCGTTGTGGTTGATTTCGCGTCGCGGATTGATGCTCATCCATTCGCCTGCGACACCGATTACCAGAGAGTGGGTGGTGACTTGAGTGTTGAGGTTGTGCACCCAACTGTTCTCGATGGTGTTGCGGTAGCCGATGCGGAGCGAGGTGTTGCCGAAATGGAGGTCGGCAGTGAGGAGGTTGGTCATGTCAAACCGATTGCCCCACCAACCGAAATTCACCAGCGAACGGGTGTTGCCGAGGTAGATTTCATAGAAAGCCTCGCCATATTCGGGCGAGAAGAACAGCCCGGCAACCGGGATTGTAGCCTGGTAGCGCAATGTGAGCGGCAATTTGCCGATGTTCATATTATACACAGCCATTCCGGTGAGGTTGGCGCTCCATCGGATTTTCACCGACACCGGGTTGTTGCTGTTGTATTGGTTGTAGGTGGCGCCGCCGTCGAACAGCGTGCTGCCGCCACCCATAAGTTGCAGCCCTTTCACCGATGCCACATCGCGCCAGCGGTGCATCATGCCCCAGTTGAAATCGACCATGAGCGAGTGCATCGTGCGATTTTTCACAATGTTCTGCACATTGTCGTATCTCACGCCAAACGACATCTGCATCAGCCATTTGCGAGGCGAGAAGCGCATTGCCTGGTTGCGCTCATAGCCGAGGCGCACATGCCACCCCTTGTAGCGGATTGGGGTGAGATAGGTGTCGAGAAGCGACGCCGCGCCATAATCAGCCATGTAGGCGACATTCACCGGGCGAACTATGCTGTCGCCGTCGGCAGACTGCGCTGCCAATGCGGCGAGCAAGAGGGCAAGGGTGGATAATATGCTGCGTAGGTGTCTCATTCGGGGTTATTCTTCGTCCTGATTGATGTCATCGGGGTCGAATAAATGACGCTGCCCGGTGAGTTCGTCGAAGATGTCGGAGTTGCTGCGCGGAGCCTCGTCGGGTTGCTCGTCAAGAGCCTCGATTTCGGTTTCGGCATCCTCCTCCTCGGGCACTTCGCGCGGCGGGAGCAGGTTGATGGTGTCGATTTCGTAGTTGGTAATGCGTTTACCCTTGGCTTTGAACGATTTCACGCCGATAAACTCGTCGGCATCGATGACAATCTTCGGGCGGAAGGCATCGCCGCCGCCGAGCACCACTTCGAGCATCGGATAGCGGTCGCACACCAAGTGGATGAGGCGCGATTTAGGATTTCCGCCTATGAAACTCTGCCGTTTCTGCGACGGCTCGAAATGGAACCGCTTGATGTAGTCGAATTTCTGGTCGGCATCGTAGAGCACTGCGGTCCACACCTTGTGCTCGTCGTATTTCTCTATGATGAGGATATCTTCGTCGTAGTGGTTGGTGGCGTCAAACGAGGTTGTGTAGAAATCGCCGTTCTTGGCAATCACGAGCACCTGGTCGTCGCCAAAGAACTCGCCGAGGAGGTTGCCGCGTCCATCGTAGTTGATGCGCAGCACATCGGGGTCGAACCACACTTGGCGTCCGCCCAATGTCGATGAGCCTCTCTCCTTGAGGGTTACTCTCACCACCTCGTTTTTGGTAACCAGGTTGCCGAGAGCGCCTTTTCCCTTGATGGCGAGTTTGCCGAGGTCTATCTCGAATTGCAGAGTCTTGAGGCGCAATTTCGGCTTGAGTGTAACGCGAAGGATTTCAGCCTCGCCGTTCGGGGTGGGGGAGAACCAGAAAATCTTGCTGCCCGGAAGCCCTTGAGTCATGTCATACTCGCGGTCGCGGGTGATTCCGGTCATGGCAAAACGCTTCATGTAGGTGTTGCCGCCCTTACCGTTTTGATACACGAGGTTGTAAATCATGCGGGTGTCGTTGCGCTTGAACACATTGAGGTAGAGCACGTTTTTGCCCACATACACCTTCTCGCTCACCTTAATGACTTTGTATTTGCCATCTTTGTAGAAGATGATGATGTCGTCGATGTCGCTACAGCTGCACACAAACTCATCTTTCTTCAACGAAGTGCCGATGAAGCCCTCCTCGCGGTTGATGTAGAGTTTCTCGTTGGCTTCAGCCACCTGAGTAGCCTCGATTGTGTCGAAACCGCGCACAATGGTGCGGCGCGGATATTTAGCGCCGTATTTTGTTTTCAGCGACTCAAACCAGTTGATGGTGTAATCAACGATATGCTCGAGGTCGTAGTTGATCTTGGCGATACGCTCCTTGAGCGATGCGATGAGTTCATCGGCTTTATCGCTGCTGAACTTGATGAAACGCTTGGTTTTGATTTCCATGAGTTTCATGAGGTCGTCGTGGGTAACCTCGCGGATAAGCGACGGCTTGAACGGCTCCAAGCGCTTGTCGATGTGGGCGATAGCCTCCTCCACATCGCGGCTCTGTTCAAATTCCTTATCTTTATAGATGCGGTTTTCGATGAAAATCTTTTCGAGCGAAGAATAGAAGAGTTGCTCCTCGAGTTCGCCGCGCTGGATGAGGAGTTCGCGACGCAGGAGGTCCTTGGTGCGGTCCACGTTGTAACGAAGCACGTCGCTCACCTTGAGGAAATGCGGCTTCTTGTCGCGGATAACGCAGCAGTTGGGCGAAATGCTCACCTCACAGTCGCTGAAAGCGTAAAGTGCGTCGATGGCTTTGTCGCTCGATGTTCCGGGCACGAGGTGCACCACAATCTGTGCGGTGTCGCTGGTGTTGTCGTCCACCTTGCGAATTTTGATTTTTCCCTTCTCTTGAGCCTTGAGAATCGACTCGATAACCGAACTTGTGGTTCTGCCGTAGGGGATGTCGCTCACCACGAGCGTTTTGTTGTCGCGTTTCTCGATTTTGGCGCGCACCTTCACCACGCCGCCTCGTTCGCCGTCGTTGTAGCGGCTCACATCGATGTAGCCGCCGGTTTGGAAGTCGGGATATAGCGTAAATTCCTCGTCGCGGAGATAAGCCACTGCGGCGTCGATGAGTTCGTTGAAATTGTGAGGAAGAATCTTGCAACTGAGACCCACTGCAATACCCTCGGCGCCCTGCACAAGCAGGAGCGGGAACTTCACCGGTAGTGTTATCGGCTCCGGTTTACGGCCGTCGTATGACACCGTCCAGTCGGTGGTCTTGGGGTTGAACACAGTGTCGAGAGCAAACTCGGAAAGACGCGCCTCGATGTAACGAGGAGCCGCTGCCGGGTCGCCGGTGAGGATATTTCCCCAGTTTCCCTGAGTGTCGATGAGCAGCTCTTTTTGTCCGAGTTGCACCAGGGCGTCGCTAATGGAAGCATCGCCGTGAGGGTGATACTGCATGGTGTTTCCCGCGATATTAGCCACCTTGTTGAAGCGCCCGTCGTCGAGTTCTTTCATAGAGTGGAGAATGCGACGCTGCACAGGCTTAAGCCCGTCCTCGATGTGAGGCACGGCGCGCTCGAGAATTACGTAGGATGCGTAGTCGAGGAACCAATTCTGGTACATCCCCGACAACTGGCTTTTCTTGTCGCGTGGTACTATATAAGAGGAGTGTGCCGAGGCTTCACCTTCGGCTCCCAAATCATCTTCAAGGTCTTCTTCTTTCTTCATTTTACGGAAATTTGCTGTAAAATTAATAAAAATGCCGTCATTTCCCAAACAAAAATGAAAAATTGCACGATTTGCGCCTTGTAGATGCTCAAAATGAAGGAAAACGGGGATGGAAAGGGCAAAAAAAGAGGGCGCCTTTGTCGGGCACCCTCCTTGTGAGATGATGTGTTATTATTTCTTGAAGTAGCGGTTGTAAAGACCCATGAAGCCTTGACCGTGGCGAGCCTCGTCTTTAGCCATTTCGTGAACTGTGTCGTGGATGGCGTCGAGGTTGAGCTCTTTGGCGCGTTTAGCGATGCGCATCTTGTCGGCGTTGGCACCTGCTTCGGCGTTCATACGTTTTTCGAGGTTGGTCTTGGTGTCCCATACGTTGTCGCCAAGGAGTTCGCAGAATTTAGCGGCGTGCTCAGCCTCTTCGAAAGCGTAGCGTTTGAAAGCCTCGGCGATTTCGGGATAGCCTTCGCGGTCGGCTTGGCGAGACATAGCGAGATACATACCCACTTCGGTGCATTCGCCGTTGAAGTGTGCGTTGAGGTCTTTGATCATTTCTTCGTCGCAACCTTTGGCAACGCCTATTTCGTGTTCGGTAACGAATTTGATTTCTGCGCTCTCATCGAGTTCTTTGAACTTGCTTGCAGGAACACCACATTGAGGGCATTTAGCGGGAGCAGCATCACCTTCGTAAACATAACCACATACTGTACAAATAAATTTAGCCATAATTTTTTTAATTTTTAGAGATTCGTAATATTATTAATTTAATTAGTCTTTTTTGCTTGATTTACATTTGATTGACATTTGCAGCACACCCCTTTGTAGTAGAGCTTTACTGCCTCGATTTTGAAGGAATCCATTCCGGGGACATCGGCGAGGACGCCGGAGGGGAGGGGCATGTCGAAAATCTCGCCACATTCGCGGCACACGAAGTGTGCGTGGGGTGTAACATGACCATCGTAATGGACACTCTTCTCATCGATGGTGAGCGATTGCAAAGCGTTGTTCTCGGCAAGGACCCGCAGCGTGTTATACACTGTGGTGCGGGAGAGCGTGGGCATCGCCGGCAGCAGTTCGGTGTAGATTCTATCCACAGTGGGGTGGGTGCGGTGTTCGAGCAAATACTTCATAATCGCTATTCTTTGAGCCGAAGGCTTTACATTATGAGATAACAAATATTGGATAGTATTGTTCATTTACTCCTTGCTTTTGTTTAAGTTTGTAATCATTACAATTTTAATTTCATTGCAAAGATAATCGCAATTTTCTGAATTTCCAAATATTTTGCGGTTTTTTTCGATATAATTTCATTTTTATTTGTTAATGGCTGTTATTGTTAGTAATTTTGCCTTCGGAATTACTATTTATTAAACATAATACTTTAAAATGAGAAGATTTTTATCTGCTATCTTGATGCTTGCTGTAGCAGCCGGCATCACAGCCCGGGCAGGTTATGGAGCACCGCACACATTGCGTGGAAGCAGCAATATGTCAACGGTGAATCTTTCCTGGAAGGCTTCTACTGAGACTCAAACCTTGCAATGGCACAACGACGATGACTACAACGGCGTCGATGGCTTGCCAACCAGTAACAACGACGCGGCTGTGCTTTATATTGCCAACCGCTTCGATGCAAACGACTTGAAAGAATACGAGGATCTTTCTATCGATTCTATCGGTTTCTTCCAATACCGCAAGGTGTATAGCGCCACTCTTCAAATCTATGAAAACGGCAAACTTGTTTCGGAAACAGATTATGATGTTTCCAAATATGTGAAAAACACCATGGCTGTGGTAAAACTTGCCGAGCCTTACAAGATTAAACAAGGTGTTGAACTTATCATCGCAGCCAAATTGGTTGCAGGTAGAAATATCGATTTCACCGGTATCTGCGACCGCGCTGTTAATGCTCCCGGCAAAGGTAACATCTATTCCTATGATGGTGTCAACTGGAAGGACAATGCTCCCGGCGACTTCCTCGTTACTGCATACACCGGTGTGCGCGGCGACAAGGAGGCTGACGGCTACCGTATCTACCGCAACGACCAAGCTGTGAACAGCGAACTTATCACCGATACCGAGGCTACTCTTCTCGATGAACCGGGTGGTAATAACGAATATACAGTGGCTGCCGTATATGGCGAACTCGAAATGGAGTCTTTCCCCTGCACAATCAATGTTGTAGGCACTGCCGAGGCTGTTCCCGGTGTGAACGCGTTTGTCAATACCGTTGACGGTCTCAACGTGTCGCTTGCATGGCTTGCTCCTTTCAATGGCGAGGCTAATCCCGCTTACAACACCTCGGATGTGATTGCCGGTTACCTTTATGGCTCGGCAAGCGCTTTGCGCACTTGGGCAAAAGTTGATTACTCTGCCGATGCGCTTGCTGCCTATAAAAATCACACTATCAAGGGCGTGAATGTCGTGCTCAAAGATGCCGCCTCGCTCACAGGTCTTGTTTATGGCTTTGTGATGGAGAATGGCAAGATTGTTTCTTGGCATCAACTCACCGACGACGAGAAAGCAGCCGTAGTTGCCGGAGGATGGACCAAAATCACCCTCGACACTCCGGTGAAAATCAATCTTGGCAACAGCTATAGCGTGGGTGTGTTTGCGGCACACGCCAAGGGTAATGGTGTGATTGCTGTTAATGACGGTGCTCCTGTAGCGGGCGTGTCGTTTGTAGCCACTTCTACATCCAAAGAGCCGTTTAACACATCTTCTCCTTATTGGAGCGCACAAAACAAATACAATTATCTCCTCCGTCCCGAAATCGTTGCCGACGGCGAGATGGCAGGTGGCGAAATCAAATTTGAGAACTACAAGGTGTATCGCGATGGCGAACTTGTGGCTACTACCACCGAAACAATGTACAACGACAACGATGTTGATCCGGGCACACACGAATATTATGTGAAGGCTTGCTTCAACAACGACCGCTACAACGATTCCAAGGTGGCTAATGTTAAGGTTGAGGTTCCCGAGGAATATACCGCTCCTATGTTCTTGAGCAAGGTGCTCGGCGAGAACAATCTCCTCACCATCACTTGGGGCACAGGTCTCACCGAATTGAAGCACTATACAGGTGTGAGATATTCCTTTGGTCTCACCAACGAGGGTAACGATGTCGCAATCAAATATGGTGCCAAGTTTAAGGCAGACTTGCTTGCTCCGTTTGTAGGCAAGAAGATTGTGGGTGTGAATGGTGTGTTTGGCGAGGGTCTTAAAGAACTCAGCATCGCTATTTACAACGGAAACACCTGCCTTTGCTCTACAAAGGTTGACCTCGCTACAACCGAATTGTATGAGTTTGTTACTTTAATGTTT
>JBJEKB010000229.1:0-9887 GCA_051878395.1 Muribaculaceae bacterium | reverse complement strand
GAGCACAAGCGCAACCGAATTGGTGGAGAAATTGTCGAGCATCCGCCACATCATCGAGGGCACATACAGCCCGTAGTAGGAGCGCGCCATGTGGAAGGTGGTCGAGGAAAAGCCATCGTTCAGAACCACATCAAAACTTCCCGACAGCGCAATGATAAACTCCTCCTGCTCGCGGAAGGCGTGCCCCATGCGAATTTTGCCACCCGGCACGTCATACACCCAATAGGTGCGGCGGATGTCGAACGGCACATGGCGCAGCGACTCCACAAAGGAGAGATTGCCGCGCGGGTCGCAGATTTTTGGGAGTTGAATTATTTCAGGCGTTTTGTGCTGCATCTTCTGCAAGTTTTATCAAATATTCGCCATAAGAATTGTTGCGCATAGGCATAGCAGCCTCGAGGAGTTGCTCTCGCGAAATCCACCCCTTGCGGAATCCGATTTCCTCGAGCGACGCAACAAAGAAACCTTGGCGTTTTTGAATAGTTTCGATGAAATTGGAAGCTTCCTGGAGCGAATCGAAAGTGCCGGTATCGAGCCATGCAAATCCGCGTCCAAGCACCTCAACCGAGAGGATGCCCTGCTCGAGATAGCTTTGGTTCACACTGGTGATTTCCAATTCGCCTCGCGCCGACGGCTTCACCTCGGAAGCGATTTTCACAACCGAATTGGGATAGAAGTAAAGCCCGGTTACGGCAAACTTCGAGCGCGGCACCTGCGGCTTCTCCTCGATAGAAACGGCACGTCCCGACTCGTCAAACTCCACAACGCCATAGCGCTGAGGGTCCTTCACCGGATAGGCAAACACAGTGGCTCTGCCATTCTCCTCGACATTGCGCACCGAAGCCATGAGTTTGCCCGAAAAACCGCCGCCATAGAAGATGTTGTCGCCCAGCACAAGAGCCACAGCGTCATCGCCAATGAAATCCTTGCCGATGATGAATGCCTGAGCAAGTCCGTCGGGAGATGGCTGCTCGGCATAGGAGAACGACACCCCGTAGCGGCTGCCATCGCCAAGCAGATGGCGAAATGCCGGCAAATCGTGGGGCGTTGATATTATGAGAATATCGCGTATTCCGGCGAGCATGAGCACCGATATCGGGTAATAAATCATCGGCTTGTCATACACCGGGAGCAACTGCTTGCTCACCCCCATAGTGATGGGATAAAGGCGCGTGCCGGAGCCTCCGGCGAGAACTATTCCTTTCATAACTATCTATTATCGTACATTTTGCTATAGTAGTCGGCATATTCGCCCGAGGTAACATGGTTCACCCACTCACGGTTGTCGAGATACCACTTAACGGTTTTCTCGATTCCGATAGCAAATGGAGTTTCGGGGTACCAGCCGAGTTGGCGTGCTATTTTGCCGGGGTCGATTGCATAGCGCATATCATGACCGGGACGGTCGGCGACAAAAGTGATGAGGTCGTAATTAATATCCTCGACGGGAATCGACGACAATCGAGCATATTCGGGGTGCTCGACACAAAGGCGATGCACAATGTCGATGATTAGTCGCACGATGTTGATATTCGACTCCTCATTAAAGCCTCCCACGTTATAGACCTCGCCGACAGTGCCGTTGCGGAGCACGATGTCGATGGCACGAGCGTGGTCCTCGACATATAGCCAATCGCGCACATTCTCCCCCTTGCCATACACCGGGAGTTTCTTGCCGGTGAGGATATTGTTGATGATGAGCGGGATGAGTTTCTCGGGGAATTGATACGGGCCATAGTTGTTGCTGCAACGAGTGATGTTGATCGGGAGCCCGTAGGTTTCACGATAAGCGAGAACGATGAGGTCGGCACTTGTCTTGCTTGCCGAATATGGCGAACGAGGAGCAAGCGGGGTTGCCTCCACGAAGAAATTCTTGCCGTAGGTGATGAGATTGTCGCGCCCCTGAACCACGCGACCGACATCCTCGGTGAGATGCAGCGGTTGCGGAGTGTCGAAATCCTTCGCGAGCGAGCCATACACCTCGTCGGTGGAAATCTGGAGGAACTTAACGCCGGAGCGATACTTCGGGCGACCCGCCTCATCGCGGCCTTCGCTCCAGAGCTTGCGAGCAGCGTCGAGGATAGTTTGAGTGCCGATTATGTTGGTTTCGAGAAACAATTTGGGATTCTCGATGCTTCGATCCACGTGGCTTTCGGCGGCGAAATTCACGATGAAATCGGGATTTGAGCGAGAGAGAGCCTCGGAAACAGCAGCAGCGTCGCAAATATCCGCTTTCACGAACCGGACATTGGGCAGTTGCAGCAGAGAGGCAATAGATTCGAGATTGCCGGCGTAGGTAAGCGAGTCGAAAATGGTGATTTCAACATTCTGCGAATACTTGTCAATGAGGTGATTCACAAAATTAGCACCGATAAAACCGGCAGCACCGGTAACGAAATAAGTATTACTCATAACGAAAGAACTCAAATAATCGGCAAGTTACAAAATATTTCACAAATAGGGGCACAGTTTGGCGAAATATTTGCTAATAAAGAGAAAAAAGGCTGCCTTATAGGGCAGCCCGAGGGTTTATCGAAAATCGATTATTAGTCTTGATTGAGATTGATACGCTTGAAAGCAGTAGCCTTGAGAGTAGCGCTTTGCTTTTTGAGATAGGTAGCGATATCCATCGAAGAATCGGAAACGAACTCTTGTTCCATCAAGCAGTTTTCCTTGAAGAACTTGTTGAGACGACCGTTAGCGATGTTTTGAATCATTTGGGCAGGGAGGTTAGCTGCTTTTTCGGCAGAAACCTTGGCGATGATTTCTTTAGCCTTTTCAACATCTTCGGCAGAAATCCAGCCTTTAGCCATATTAGATTCCATGTGCTCGGGAGAGTCAACGTGAGCGGGGTTGATGCCTGCTTTCTTGAGAGCGACTTCAACAGCTTTCTTCACTTGTTCTTCCTGAGTTTTTTCGATAGCAACTTTAAGTTCGCCGTCTTTAGTTTCTTGAGGCACGTCGTCGCGAGTAACAGCGATAGGGTTCATAGCTGCAACTTGCATAGCGACTTCCTTAGCTACATGAGCATCGAGAGCCTCGTTGAAGCCAACGAGAGTAGCGAGTTTGTTACCGAAGTGAACATAAGCGACAGTAGCGGGAGCGGAAATAGTTTCGTAGGCACCGATTTCCATTTTCTCGCCGGTTTTACCGATTTCCTCAACGATGAGGTCGGCAACTTTTTGGCCATCGATAACGAGTTCTTTAAGAGCGTCGAGCGACTCAACTTTAGCAGCCATAGCCGCATCAAGGAGTTTGTTAGTCAAAGCGACAAAACCTTCGTTTTTGGCAACGAAGTCGGTTTCACACTTGAGAGCGAGGACAGCAGCGAAAGTGCCGTCGGCTTTAGCGAGCACGCAACCTTCGGAAGCTTCGCGGTCTTCGCGTTTAGCGGCAACAGCCTGACCTTTTTTACGAATGATTTCGATAGCTGCGTCGATATCGTTGTTGGCTTCTTCCAATGCTTTTTTGCAATCCATCATGCCGGCACCGGTCATTTTGCGGAGCTTGCTGATTTCAGCCATAGTAACTGCCATAGTAGTATAGTTTTTTAGAGAGTTGTTAAATGGGAAAAAATTAGAAAAACAAGGCTCAGTCTTGCGGGAAGACAGAGCCTTGGTAGAAAATTATTCAGCCTCGGCGGGTTCGGCAGCAGCTTCGGCGTCGTTGGCTTCGGGAGCCTCAACATCCTCGGCTTGAGGTTTGCGACGACCTACGCGAGTGCGAGTTTTTTTAGGGGCTTTGTCTTCGCCTTCTTCTTCACCTTCGGCAGCGGCAACGTCAACTTTTTCAACTTTGCGTTCCTCAAGGCCTTCTTTCATAGCGGCACAAACAGTGTCGAGGATGAGTTCGATAGACTTAGAGGCGTCATCGTTGGCAGGGATAACGTAGTCGATGTTAGAAGGATCGGAGTTGGTATCAACCATAGCGAAAACGGGGATACCAAGACGGTTGGCCTCGGCAACGGCGATGTGCTCTTTGAGGACGTCAACAACGAACAAAGCAGAAGGGAGACGGTTGAGGTCGGCGATAGAGCCGAGAGTCTTTTCGAGTTTTGCGCGTTGACGAGCGATTTGGAGTTTTTCGCGTTTAGAGAGGTTGTCGAAAGTACCGTCTTTCGACATTTTGTCGATAGCGCTCATCTTCTTCACAGCCTTGCGGATGGTGGGGAAGTTGGTGAGCATACCACCGGGCCAGCGTTCGATAACGTAAGGCATGCCTACAGACTGAGCGTGGTCGGCGATAACTTGTTTAGCCTGTTTTTTAGTAGCAACGAAGAGGACTTTTTTGCCCGATTTGGCGATGCCCTTAAGAGCATTGGCAGCCTCTTCGAGTTTTGCTGCAGTTTTGTATAAGTCAATGATGTGGATACCATTGCGCTCCATGAAGATGTAAGGAGCCATAGCAGGATTCCATTTGCGTTTCAAGTGCCCAAAGTGGCAACCTGCTTCAAGTAATTGGTCAAAATTTGGTGTTGACATTTGTTATAAAAATTGTTTACGTTCGACTGATACAATCGTTGGGTAGCCCATTCTATGATGCGAGTCTCAACGATTTGGATACTAAACTCAGAATTAAGCGGCAACCATTAACGTTTGCTGAATTGGAATTTCTTGCGAGCCTTTGGTTGACCGGGTTTCTTGCGCTCTACGACGCGAGGGTCGCGAGTCATGAAGCCTTCGGCGCGGAGAGCGGCCTTGTCCTCGGGGTTGATTTTCACGAGAGCGCGGGCAATAGCGAGACGGAGAGCCTCAGCTTGACCTTTGAAGCCACCACCAACGAGGTTAACTTTGATGTCGTATTTTTCAACTACATCGAGTTTAGCAAGAGGTTGCTTAACAATGTATTGAAGAATAGAAGAGGGGAAATAGTTTTCGAGAGTGCGTTTGTTGATAACGATTTCGCCTTTACCTTCACTAACGAATACGCGAGCGATTGCTGCCTTGCGGCGTCCTACTGCATTAATTTGTTCCATAATCTTCTATTATTTTAACTTGTTGATATCGATTACTTCGGGTTGCTGAGCAGCATGTGGGTGCTCACTACCGTTATAAACATAGAGGTTGTTAATCAAAGCGGCACCAAGACGGTTCTTGGGGAGCATACCTTTCATAACCTTGAGGAACAATGGGTGCTTGCCGGGTTTGATGTGGCGGTTTTCGCTCTTTTGCATGAGGATGCGAGGAGTGAATTCGCGTTGACCACCGGGATAACCGGTATAACGGAGATAAACGCGACCGTCCCACTTGTCGCCGGTGAGGACAACCTTGTCGGCATTGATAATAATTACATTGTCGCCACAATCAACGTGGGGAGTGTAACTTGGTTTGTATTTACCGCGCAAAATTTTAGCTACTTTTGCGCAAAGACGACCCAAAACTTGGTCGGTAGCATCAACGACAACCCACTTCTTGTCAGCAGTAGCGGCGTTTGCCGAGATTGTTTTGTAACTTAAAGTATCCACTTCTAAAATATTAATTGTTAGTTAATTAAATCCGCCACTCTCACACGATTAGCCCGGCCAAAAGCTGTCGGTTCAAGTAGTCTTTAGTTATTTTGGATATAATCGGACTGCAAAGGTACAACATTATTCTCTAAAAATCAACACTTTCGATAAATAATTTTATCAAAAAAGTAAAAATCGCTGCGGGGAGGGCGGAAAGGGCTGCATCGCCCACTCAGCAGTTGCAGCCCTTGATGATTTGTCTCTGCGCGAGCCTGTAGGCTACCATGCAGATGCAATTTATCTACTATTTCACTATGAACTTCTGGGATTCACGCTTGCCATCCTTGTGAGTGAAAGTAGCATTATACACGCCTTTGGCGAGATTTGCCGAGTTGAATTGTGCGCGGGTCTGTCCTTCACTCACCTTTTGGCGACCGAGGATCTGACCGTTCATGCCCACGATTCCAACTTCGCCATTGGCTGCATTATTCGGAAGAATAATTTCCACTACATCGCCTTGCGACACCACGCGCATACTGTCCTTGCGCTCCACCACAAGTGCAACATCACTCAGGTTCTCAAGGTCGATAAGATAATCATAGTATACCTCATTGCCTTCAGTGTCAGAACTATAACCATCTGCAGTTAGGTACTTTTTATTTCCAATAACAACCAGATCGTTTATATCAAAATATTTACAACCTTCCGGTTTTGCGATAAATCCCACCTCAGTGCCATCTTCATTTATTATAGAGTAGCCTAATTCTGTGGTTTCGTATCGACTTGTCCTGTCAATAATCATTGTACCATTTGCATTAAAACGATTAACATAGAAACGACTTTCAATTAGCTGCTCTGCGCCAACCTTTTCTGTAACATATTCCCATTTTGAATCACTATTAAAGAAATTCTGTGTGAACTGGAATTCTTCATCATCATAATTTGTAGAGTTGTCTAAATTATAATATTCAAAATAAACTAAATTTGCATTATATTCATCGCTCTCTTCTGATACAAGATTCCAAGTCAATGCACCCTCATTTTTAAACTCAAATGTTGAATTCCAATAAATATCGTAGGTGTGTAATTGTATTATACCATTTTCATCGAGAGAACAGAACATCTTTCCACTGTAGGCTCCGGGAATATCGTTCATTGTAATTTTATGAAAATCCAAGCCATTAGCCATTTTAAGCTTTCCGATCATATCATCAATACTCGTGGCATACATATAATCAATCTCAGAATATTTGTTGATTTCACAATTAGAAATCTTTAAGACTTCGGCGTTGCTACACGATTCTTTTATTACATGCTCTTTCTTCAACGGCAAATTGAGGTGAAAATTCTTTATGAGATTAAACGAGGCATCGAAGATTTCCACATTGTGGTCATCATCATTCGTATATATCTTTGGTGAATTGTCGTACGTAAGGTCTGCTGGAATAAAGTTGATATATTTTTCCGACCGGAATGCAATTTGTGCGCTTGCCGGCACAGCGGCGGCTACCAATGCAGCCAAAATGATAGATTTTTTCATCGTAATTAAATAAAAAATATGGCGGAAACTGCTCTTAGTGCTTCTCTTTGCATCTGAGGCACCGCCAAGAGCCCACATTTTAAGATTTGCACACGAAGCGTTTACGCCATATAGCGCAAACTCACGTCGCTTGTTCTTAAAATGTTTGGAAATATTGGCGGTTTCCCAGATGCGAAGAACAAATGACTGAAAGTCTATTATTTTATGTCATAATTTAAGCATCAAGATAACAGCATCGCGCAGGTTAAAAAATAATTGAATTATGTTGCTTTTGCGCCATAGTGTCACAGCATTGCTGTAATATGGCCCAGCCTGCATGGCTTTTCTTGAGTAGCTTTATCAATATGTCTGTTTCGTAAATTAACTGTTTTTTTTTACAAAGTTATACAATCTGTTGCCTTGTCTCTTGCCGCAAAATTAATTCTTTTTTCCCATTTTTCAAAGCGACAAGCATCACAGTTTGGCGCAAAATGCCTAAATATCACAAAAATGTCGGGGTGAGGCTTTGATTTTCAACCCGGGTCGTTGATTTACTCGCGAATTCTGTGGTTGCGGCTCGAGGAGGGGAAACGGGAATCGCGGCGCACCGGGATGGGTGCAGCCGCGAACGTGTGTGATTTGGATGAATTTTATGCTTTTCTAAAGAGGAGCATGGTCCAATTGTTGCGGGAAGCGCGTTTTTCGAGCGACAATCCGAGGGCGGCAGCGCGCTCGACGAGCATCGGCACATCCTCGGCATAAAAACCGCTCACTTGCAAGGCTCTGCCGGGGAGAATGCTGTTGCAATAAGCCTCCATGTCGTTGAGGATGATGTTGCGGTTGATGTTGGCAAGGAAGATGTCGAATTTGGCTCCCAAGAGGTTGAGCAGCGAGGCGTCGCCGCAATAGAATTTCACGTCGCCGGCGCTGAGGTTGTTGAGGGCGAGGTTTTCGACGGCATTATCGTAGGCGCCACGGTCGATTTCGATGCCCCACACTTTTTCGGCGCCGCGCATTTTAGCAAGCATAGCGAGGATTCCGGTGCCTGTGCCCATGTCCATTACTTTCTTGCCCGAGAAATCGGTGTCGAGAATCTGCTCCACCATAAGGGAAGTGGTTTCGTGGTGTCCGGTGCCGAATGCCATCTTCGGGTCGATGACGATTTCGTATTCGGCAGAGGGATAATCCTTGTGGAAAGAGCTGTGGATAACGCAGCGGTCGGCGATGAGCATAGGTTTGAAATAGTTCTTTTCCCACTCCTCGTTCCAGTCTTGCCCCTCGATGCGGGAGGTGGTGTAGGTGATTTGCGACGAGAAGGGATAGGCGGCAAGAGCGTCGGGAACAGACTGCTCGTTGAAAATATCACAAGGGATGTAGGCGTTAAGTATTTCGCCATCGCGGTCGAAAGTGTCGAAACCTGCATCGGCAAGGAGCGAAGTGAGGATATCCGCCTCAAAATCTTCGCCGCCTTGGAAAGAAAAAGCAACTTTGATGAAATCGTTCACTATGAGATTGAGAATTATCGATTAGACTTTATGAAGAAACGGCGTGCGAAGAGATATGCCTTAAATCCGAGGCGGACATAGTCGAACACCGACATTTTTCCCGAAATGGCTCCGAGGATGCCATTGTCGCGGGAGCCTTGCGGCGCAGCAAGCGAGGATGTCAACTTCTCCTTTTGGAGCTGCACTCTCACATAAGCGAGAAGTCGGCGTTGCCTCAATTCCTCGAGGGTGCAACCGTTCCAGGAATCGGAATTGGTGTGAATGGAATTGTTGTCGGTCATAATCATTTGGATTTATCGAGGAACAATTTGGAGACAAATCTCGCAATCGGGTTGACAATCAACTTCATGCGCAAGGCATAGACAATAACAAGGAGAATGAGCATGATGATGCCCACAATGAGATAGGCAAGCGACTCACTGCCCACCCAAGTCTCGATGAGATACACTCCCGAGAATGAAATGTAGAAGAGGGCAATGCCTCCCAGAATCATAACGGCGGCGACAACGGCGATGCTCGACAGGATGATGGCGAGTTTTTCGGTCCCCGCCACCTTCAGGTAGTCGATATTGAGGTCGATATATTTTTTTACATCGTGGAGGAGAGAGTCGTTGTCTCCGCCGCCATTGAAAATACCGGACATATTGCTATTCCTTGATTTCGGAAGAAATTTGAGCTACAAGAGCATCGATATCATCGTCGGTGAAATCGATACCGCGGTTGCGAAGCATACGACGGATGCGTTCTCTGAGATCCTTACCCGATTCGGGGGCAAAGAGAATGGCAGCGGCGCAACCTACAACAGCACCACCAAGGAAAGCATACAAAAGACCTTTCATAGACACAAAAATTTAAGCGTTGTCATTGTTGATTTCGTTTTCCAACTGGCTAACAAGGTCGTCCATCTTGTCGCCGGAGAGATTCACACCTTTCTTACGGAGGATTTCCGCGATTTTCTTGCGAGTTTCGCTCCCTTTGTCGGGTGCGAAGAGCAAACCAACAGCGGCACCTGCAATGGCGCCACCAAGTACAGCCAAAATTACATTTAACGGTTTCATAATACAAATTGTTTAATATATATGGGTATATTCCCAATTCAAGGGATAAAATTAGACAATGAAGCGGCAACCACCAAATTTTTCGTGTAATTTTTTCCATAAAAAAACATAAAGGGATGATTACAGCCTCTCTTTGTAGGTATAACACCGGAAAAGCGCAAAAAGTTCGGTTGAGGTGCGGGATGATGGAAAGGGGGCTTGCGGGGTGCGGCGGCGCTGCCGGCAAGGGGATTCAAGGTGCGTGTGCTCCGATGGCGGAGCGGTGTGGCGTTTCTTGGGGCGGTCGGAGATCTCGGAGCACTCAGAGCACTCGGAGGGGCTCGCTGACGCTCGCCTGTGGCTTGGTGTGAGCGCTGCGT
>JBJEKB010000228.1:0-9936 GCA_051878395.1 Muribaculaceae bacterium | reverse complement strand
GCGAGCGTCAGCGAGCAACCCCGAGTGCCATAGCCACATCACATCGGTGCGAGCGTCAGCCGCCACAACATCGATCATGAAGCGAGCGTCAGCGAGCAACCCCGAGTGCTCCGAGTGCCCCGAGGTCTCCGATGACACCTACACTCGCGGTGGTGCGAAAAAAGTGGGGCCGCCTCACGGCAGCCCCACTCCACTGATAGTGTTCTAAAACTGATAATTACTTAACAGCTTTAACAATTACATTATTGTTAAATTTGAGAATATACATTCCGTTAGCGAGGTTTTGAGCGTCGATTACAGATTCACCGTTGATAGCGGCAGTCTTAACCAATGAACCGGCAGCGTTGTAGATGCTAACTTCGGTAGCGTTGTCGCAAGAAACGACGAAGTTGCCGTTTACGTTAGCAACCTTGGCACCGGAAACCTCAACAGCTTCAACACCTGTGTCGCCTTGAGCGATGTGGATAGTTGCAGAAGCACCGTAGTAAGAGAGAACTACATCGCAAGCACGACCTGTAACACCTTCGGGAAGAGCGTCAACATCGAATGTAACCTCAGTTACACCAGTGTAATAGCCATCTTCGTCGAGGTCTTTGGCAGAGATTGTAATCCATTCGGGAAGATCGTCCTCATCGGCTGTCATAACATCCCAAGCGGCTGAAGAATACCAAGAGTCGAATGTGAATGTCTTAGAACCACCTTCAACAGGAGCAGCGAAAGCATCGTCTTCGGTGTGGAGGTAGTAGTAGTGAGCGTTGATTTCGATAAAGAATGCACGCTGAACATCGAGCTGAGTTTTAGCGGCATCGTGATAGAACGCTGCAGAGCCATCAATAGGAATAACAATATTGTTACCTTTGTATTTAGCACCTGCAATTACGTAGGCAGTGGCAAAGTCATTCCAAAGATCTGAGATTTTAGCGGGGAAGTCCTCGCAAGTAGCCCAAATATAAGAAGCAAATGATGAGGCTTCGTCGGCAGGTCTAACAACAACGAGGATGTCGCTGTCGATAACGAGGTCGCTTGCACGTTGAGTTTCGGGGTCGGTGTAAACGAGGTCATTGAAAAGAGCATCTTGCCATTGACGATCTTCAACGATAGCAGATGGGTCGTTGGTAGCAGTAGTGAGGAGGTCGCCTATTTCCATGTAGCCTTCTTCATCGAAAGAAACCTTGTAGATTTCGAGTTTGGCTTTGAGGTTACCATCGCGAACCAAGTCGCAAAGAACAGCGTGAACATCGGTCAAGAGATAAGGCTTGCCGGGATAGTAGTACACTTCGGCAGTACCATAGAGATATACATCGGTGAAACCGTTATCTTCAGTGAGACCATAACTGCTTACAAGACGAGCATTTGCTTCAGCACTGTTGCAAGCAGTAAGACCCCAGTAAGCGACACGTTCTGAATTAGGGTTAAGATTAGACTTGTAGAAGTCGCCTATACCATCTTGAGAACTTGTGATGTAAGGGAGGTTGGCAATATAGTCGGCAGCTTGATAGGTAGAGTCGCCGAGAGAGTTGGAAGCCTCCAATATCGGGCAGAGGTGGATGCTTGCAATCTCATCGTGACGCCAAGTAACTGATTCGCCTGAGAATTGTTGAACAGTCCAGCCTTCTACATTTCCTTCTTCGTCGTAGGTGAAGCCATCGCTTACAGTCCAAGTGAGGGTTTCAGGCTCGGTAGAGATGCTTGTGAAAGTGAAATCCTGGAATGGGAGGACATGCATACGAGAATAATTCAAAGAGTAATCACCGGCAGACCAACCGCAATAAGTCAAACCTTTTTGACGAGTGTAGAAAGCCTTGGCAGGAGCGGAAACTTCTTTAAGACCGGCAGCTTTGGCTTGTGCCTTGGCATAACCAAATGGAATTTCGAGAGAAGCATCGATAGCCTCAACATCCGAGAAAATTTTACTCGAAGGAGCAACAACTTCGGCTTCGCTGACTGTTGCGGGAGCAACAGAGTTGACTTGCTGAGCAGAAACACTCATTACTGATGCAAGCGCAACTGAGAAAAGTAATGATTTCTTCATAACATAAAAAATTTAGAAAAGTTAGAAAATAAATATCTCAATAATAAAAGGTCGGGCAACGGGCTACGCAGCCCGACCGTTATGGGTTATTGTAGATTCAAAGTGATAGAGTCCTCGGCATTGAGCGAGAAAGTGAGCACATTTGGCACAAGGCGGGAAGCGCTTGAGAATGTAACTGTGGCAGAGCCGATGAGGTCGCACAACTGCTTGAATCCGGGGATGTTGTTGTAGTAGTATGACGCACTGGCATCACATTCGCCGTTGAAGACGAAGCGGCCGGTTGTAGCGGTTTCGCGTTGGAACTCGCAATAAATCATACCGGTGTATTTACCACTCTTGAAGCGGAGGGTGTAGTTGCCGTTGTTGTCGTAGGCAAACTCGAAGTAACGGAAAGTTTCTTTGAGTTTTTTCTTGACATCGCTGACAATCTCGCTATAGATAGTGGCGAATTGACCGTTGACATTAGCCTGCGGAAATTGCCAAACATAACCTACGGTGTTGATGATATTGGTGAAGTCTTCGGCAGTGAGGACAGCATCGTTTTCCTGACAAATGGCAGTGCCATCTTCGTCGTTGTAAACGAAGTGCTGCACTTGGATTTCCTCGCCGTTGGCACGTTGGATATCAAGAACATAAGGGAACGAGAAGCCATCAGCCTTAACGAGCGAGTTGAGGGAGCACACCTGAGTGACGGCGTCGCCGGCTTCGGGATAGAATGTCATGATGTGTGAAGCACCGCCGGTCATCACGAAGCGTTCGCCATCGGTAGTGGTGAGGATGAGACGGCTGAAACGAGAGTTGAACATTTTCTTCTCGGTGGCGTCAACCTCCTTGAAATAAGCCTCATCGTCGAAATCGGGAGCGACGCGGTACATCATGATAGAGTAGCCGCTCTTCTTGCCTTTGAGATAAAGGGTGTTTTCGTCAACCTTCTCCATGAAGCGGAATTCATAGTCGCCCGCATGACCAATACCGGTTTCATCGATTTGAGTACCGGTGTCGGGATTGGTAGTGCCCGGGATGTCGTAGGGGGCAGAGAAGATGTGGAACACGGGGTTGTAGGAAGAGAACGAGAGCACCGGACCGTAGTCGGCAATGATGTCCCACAAAGAAGTGGAGCTCTTGAAAGCGGCAGTCTCACCATCGTTGATGTACTTGTTTTTGCCGGAGATAGTAACCGAGCCGTCGTTGCGGAAAGTAACTATGAAGTTGTAGCCTTCCTCGTCGGCATTGCAGAAATACTCCATTCTCCATTTGCCGCCATCGGCAAGGAGGAACGACTCATAATCCTTCATCGCAGACTCGGTGCGTTCGGCGGCATTCTGGTCGAAGAGGTCGTCGATTTCGTTCTTGCAAGAGGAGAACGAAAGCACCATAGAGAGCGATAACGCTGAGATATATAATGAATTTTTCATAATCTAAATGAATGAACGGATTTTAGAATTACTGAATGTCTTCGACTTGCTTGCGGAGAGCGTTGATGTCGTAGGTAGATGGGCGACGTTGAACCACCTCTCGGAGTTGGTCGAGGTCAACACCAAACTCGTCGCGGAGCCAAACGCGGGCGATATTCACCTTGCGGAGGATAACAGCCTCGCCGTCGATTCCGTCCTTATCCTCAACGGGATAGATGCGGATGGGGTTCTTCTTGTCGTCCTTGAGAGTCTTGTGATAGTAAACGATTTTGCCGTCTTCTTCCTTCTCAACAACTACATACTCGGGAGCGTATTGCTTGTTTTCGTCGCCGCTTTGGTTGTTGTTGTAGTAATAGAAGCAGTAGTAGGTGGCATCGGGCTCAACATCGGTGCCATCGCCGGCAGTGGGAGTTTCCCAGCCGCGGTTGGCGTCCTTCATGTAGGCAGCCCATTGCTCGTCGGTCTTAACGATGTAGTTTGCGATAGTCTCGGCGAAGTCCTCGCGAGTTTGCGAACTTGCATAGTTGGTGATAAAGCCCTTTGAGCGAAGCATGCTCTCCTGACGGTCTTGCCAGTTGTTGTCGTCGTAGAGACCATTTGAAACGAGGTTGAACTCGGTGGGGTAAGACTTAGTCTGGTGCAAGATGTGAGAGAACTCGTGGTGCATGGTCTTGAAGTACATCTCGTTGAGGTTGTTGAAGTCGTTCACGTTAAGGAAATTCACCTTGAAGAGCGACACCTTGATACCACCCTCGGCGAGACCGAGGATTTCTGTACCCGACGACGGGTTGAGAGCCGACGAGCCGATGAGGTGGATGATGCGGGGACCGTACATTTTGAGGAACTCCTCGCCTACTACCTCGTTGTAAGCCTCAAACCAGAGGTGGTTTGTGAGGACAGCGAGATCGACAGCCTTGTCGTATTCGGCGGGAACGAGGTTATAGTTCATATCAGCGCCTACATCCTGCATTTTGTAGCGGAAATCGAGGTTGTAGGGGGTGAGATATGTTTGTTGCAACCACTTGTCGAACTTGTAAGTAACCGAGTTGGGGTCGAGCTCATCGCCACCTTCGGGGAAGATAGAGGGGTCGAACTTTTCGTCGGAACAAGAAGAGAGCGACATTGCTGCAGTAGCCAATGCTGCTACTATTGAGAAAAATTTACTTACTTTCATAATTCAAAATCATTTAGAGATAAGTTCTGCTTTAGGCTCGGGAGTGATTTTAGAATATTCGGCACCCGAAGCGAGAGCCACATTGCTGCGGTTGTTAGGCTCGATACCGGCGGCGATAACCTCGTTAGGAATCTGGAGAGCGCGGCGCGGGTCGAGTTTGGTGAGAGTCTCGATGCGAGGTTCTTTGCCGATGGCGTGAGAGATTTCGATGCCATAGCGTTTGAGGTCGAACCAACGCATACCGGTGTGGATAAGTTCGATACGACGGAAGTGGAGGATGCACTGGAGAAGCGGCTCGATGTTGTCGCTTACAGCATACTCGGTGCTTGGGCAGATTTCGTCGATGTTCAAAGTCTTGACGATGCCGAAGCCGGGGTCTTTAGTGCGGTAGAACTTCACGATTTGAGCGTAGGTGAGTTCGTCGAAGCGTTCTTCGCCGGGAGTAACGTTGGGAGTGTTGCGGTGAGCAAGGTCCCAGATTTTGAGGTCGGCGATAGCGCCGTCGATGTCGCCAAGATAAGCTTTAGCCTCAGCGCGAGTGATAAGAGTCTCCTCGCCTGTGAACTCGGCGCGCACTTGGTGAGCGTAGCCGATACCGGCAAGCTTGTCGGTGTATTCAAAGAGCTCGGCGGCAGTACCGGCATAGTAAAGACCATATTCCGACTTGCCGTTCACACCGCAAGTACCATTGAAGCAGGGGTGCATAGCGAAAGTCTCGCCCTTGCTGTTACGCCACTGGTATTGCGACCATGTGGGGCCGGGGCCTTGGATAGTGGCGCGCTTAGCCTCGCGGTTGCAACCATAGCGCTTGCTACCAGAGATGTGGCGGAGCCATACCGAATAGGTTGCGAGGAGCATGAAGTTGCGTTGCTGAGTGATGTTGGTCTGATAGCGGCCGAAATCGGAGATGTAGTAGAAGTTGACAATCTGATTCCAGATGTCGCTCATATAAGGAGCGGGGTCAACATCGGGACCACCGAAGGCAGCGTCGCAATAAGCGAGCACTTTCTTGTAGTCGCGCTTGAAAAGATAGAAGCGGGCAGCGAAAGCGTTGGCGGCAGCCTTGTTGAAGTGGTACTTGGGCACCTCGTAGAGACCATCGTTGATGAGAGCGATACCTTCGAGAAGGTCTTTCTCAATCTTGTCATAGACATCGGCGAGATTGCCGCGCTCGGGGATAACTTGAACAACGGTTTCCGGCTCGGTGATATAAGGGATACCGGGGATGTTTTTGCTCAATTCGGGACCACGATAAGCCTCGCAGAAGATGTTGGCGAGGACGAAGTGGCTGAAAGCGCGCAATACGAGCGCCTCGCCCTTGAGAGAGGGGAGCATATCGCGACCTTTAAGCTCGGTGTTAGCCTCAAATTCGGGGATCTTCTCGAGAACGGCGTTGGCGCAAGCGATAGCGTGGTAGTAACCCTCCCAAATGTCTGACGGAGAGTCTTCTCCAGTGCTTGCCTTAGCGTCTTCCCAGGCGAAAAGTTCGTCGTCGATACGGTTGTATGACGAAAGGTTGTAACGCATACCATTTTCGTCGGGAGAGTTGTTGTCGATATAGTTATCGGTGGAGAACTCGCACACGAGAGAATAGTTAGCTGAAGGATAAGCGTTGACCATAAGCAAGCGGAGTTGCTCGGGGGAGTTAAGTTCCACACGGGTGTCGGGCACCTTGTCGAGGAAGTCGTTGCAAGAAGCCAAAGCGAGTGCGGCAACGCAGAAAGCGGTATATTTTAATAAATTCAATTTCATCGTGAGAAAAAATTTAGAGTCCTAATCTTAATGTGAAAGTAAATTGCTTAGGGTTAGGCGATGCAACACCACCACTGTTGAAGAACTCGGGGTCTTGACCGTTGAGTTTCTTGTCGGAATAGAGGAGGCAGAGGTTGGTAGCCTGGAGCTTAACCGAAGCATTAGACAAGCGGAGAGCGCGGATTGCGCGAGAAGGCAAGTCGTAAGTTACAGACACCTCTTTCAAGCGGATGAAACCGCCATCGGCAATGCGAGCAGTAGAATAGTTGTACGCATTGTAAGCGTAGGAAAGATAAGGATCGTTTTTGTACTGGCGACGCGAAGCGATAACCGGCACATCGGTGATGAGCTCGTCACCCGGTTTCACCCAGCGGTTTTTGAACTCCTTGGGCATAGCGGTGAGGTCGCTGTAAGCGGCAGCGAACACAGGGTCGAGGCGCACTTTGTTGCCGAAAGCGTAGGTGAGGAACACGTTGAGGTGGAAACCTTTCCAAGACACCATGTTACCGAAACCACCGGTGATAGTCGGGTCGGTAGGACCTTCATATTTCAAGTGGTCGAGTTTCTCGAACTCCTGGAAGTAGATATCCGAAGTGGTAACCTCGCCGTTTTCGTTGATAACCATCGGGATACCTTCGTCGTTAAGACCAACGAACGGGATAGAGAAGATTGCGCGTACAGGATAGCCTTCGCGAGCATAACCGGCACCTCTTACGAGGTCGATAACGCGTGAACGAGTCTTGAGGTCGGTAATCTTGTTCTTAGCGAACGAGAAAGTGAGGTCGGTGGTCCAGGTGAGGTTCTTGTTCTGGATGTTTCGAGTAGAAACGGTGAACTCAACACCGTGAGAAGCCATCGAAGCCACGTTGGCATATTTGGCGATTTGACCGCCGGTACCGGGGGTGTAGGTCATACCCACGAGGTCGTAGTTGTTACGCTTGTACCAGTCGAACACCACATTGATGCGGTTGTTGATGAAACCGAGGTCAACACCGAGGTCAAACTCATGCTTTTTCTCGTAGGTCAACTCGCTGTTGGCGAGGTCTTCGAGAGCAAGACCGAGCTCATTGGCATCGGTAACGGGGCGCCAAGGCTTGTAAGGATTGTAGATTGCAGTGGCATTTGATACCCAACTTGGACCGCTTTCGCCGGTGAGTGAGTAAGAAGCACGGAGTTTAGCGTGAGAGAGGACGGGGTTGGCAAACCAAGACTCGTCGTGGATGTTCCAAGCGGCAGACACGTTCCAAGTGGGGAGCCAACGCGACTGGCTCGACTTACCGAGTTTGTTAGAGCCGTCGTAGCGGATAGTACCGTTGATGATATACTTACCGAGGTAGGAGTAGCTTGCGGTGCCGAAGAAAGCAGCGTCGCGGCGATAAGTCCAAGTATCGGAGAAGTAGTTGGTGTTTTCCTCGCTCTGTTGCTTGAAGAGACGCCAGTCGATGAACGGAATATTACCATTATCGTAGCAGATACCCCAGCCCTGGTAGTTTTCGCCGTGGCGCTCGATGTCGCTCACTGTGAAACCACCCATCACGTTGAGGATGTGAGTGTTGTTGAAAGTTTTGTTGTACTGAGCAGTTGCGCGGACATCGAATTGCGACATCGAGAACAACTTGTGGTACATGATACCGCCTTTGGGGAGCACGGTCTCGGGTAGAGCGTTAGGCACATCGGGGTCGGTGTAGAGGTAAGGGTTGCTGTAACGGATAGTAGCATCCTCGGGGTCAACACCGGCGCGGTAAGCCATCGCCTGGTTTGAGTTGTCCTTCACATAGTGGTTTTGCGAAGACTTGCTATAACGATAGGAAGCGATACCGATGATTTCAAGGCCGGCGATAGGACGCCAATTGATTTCGCCTTGGAATTTGAGGTCGGTTACACCTATATCTATATAGTTATTGTCGAGCTCGCGGAAGATATTGAAGTCGGCATAGTTACGAGTGAGTGTAGCATTAGGGTCGGTAACACGGGAAGTGTTCAACGAATAACTGAACGGGTTGATATCGAAACTACGGTTTACTTGACCACTAACGACATCGACATCCTGGCTGAGAGTACCCGGCGCAGTTTGTTTACGATAAGAGTCGCTGGTGAGCAACTTCACGCGGAGAGTTCGGCTAAGCTCGTAGGAAGCGTTAGCGTTGAAAGTGTAGCGGTTAACCTCGCTCTTTTTGTACCATCCCGGGTCGTACATAACCGAAGCCGAAGTGTAGAAACGGCCTTTGTCGGTACCGCCGGAGATGCTCACAGAGTGGTTTTGCATCACGTTGCTATTGAAAAGGAGGTCAAACCAGTCGGTGTTACGGAACTCAGCCTCACGGAGGTAAGCGTTCTTAGCCTCGGTGGTGTTGGGGAGACCATACTTACCATTGGCGTAGCTGTCGATGAGTTTGTACATCGTACCATATACACCCGAAGAAGATGAAGAAGCGAGCGAAGCAAATTCGAGCCAGCCCTTCTGCTCCATTTCCTTGTAGATACCCATTTGCTCTTGCGAGTTACAGATGTTGTACTCGTTGTAGCTTGGTTTGAGGCGGTAGGTAAGTTCGCCTGTATATTTGATGCTTGTGTTGCCGGCGCGACCTTGTTTTGTATTAACAACGATCACACCCGCCATAGCGCGCGCACCATAAATAGAAGTTGCAGAACCATCCTTGAGGATTTGGAAGCTCTCGATGTCGTCGGCGTTAAGACCGGCAACAGCCGAAGCGATAAGGGTCTCGGCATCACCCGACGACAGTTCGTCGGCGCTGATTTCCACAGCATCTTCAAGAATCACACCATCGACAACCCAGAGCGGCTTGGAAGTACCGTAGATTGAAGTGGCACCGCGGACGCGGATTTTAGGAGCAGTACCGAAAGTACCGGACACGTTTTGCACCGACACACCGGCAGCCTTACCTTCAAGACCGCGGCTGATGTCGGCAACACCGTCGAGACGAGCCTTATCGGCATCGATTTTGGCGGTAGCACCGGTAAATAGGCGTTTGTCCATCTTTTGCATACCGGTAACAACGATTTCACCAAGTTCGGTAGCGTTCGACTCCAAAACGATGTGAAGTTCTTTACCCGGTTGCACCTTCACCTCTGCAGGTTTCATACCGACGTAGGTTACCAACACAGTAGATTTAGCAGAAGGTGCTGTCAAAGTGAATTTACCATCCAAATCGGTAGCAGTAGCGACCGATTTATTTTCCTTAATTTGGACAGTGGCACCAATGACAGGTTCTTTGTCTTCCGCCGAAATTACGACACCCCGCACTGTAACTTGCGCCAGCGCAGAAAGGGCAATCATAAGCATTCCGCAGAAAATAAATAACTTTTTTCTCATAAAACACTATCTATTAATAAATTTATAAAATTCTCTTAGTATTAACGCCCACATTCGGTAGCCAAACGGTAGCCGTTAAATAATCTCTCAAAAAAATAAATGTAACCACTAAACCTTAACCATAGGGTGTCAGTTTGATTCTAATACCTACATTTACCTTTATAACAGGCTGCAAATTTAATTTAATTTTCTCAAACAACCATATTTTTTTACTATAATTTCATGCTTC
>JBJEKB010000227.1:0-9940 GCA_051878395.1 Muribaculaceae bacterium | reverse complement strand
GACTATAGCCTTTTCCCGCAATTCTAACAACTCTATCATGGTCGCAAATTTACTACAAAATGTTGAGAAATCCTACGGAAATGGGGAAAAGTTATTAGATTCTTCGAAAGTAGTAGATGAGAATGGCGAGCCGCTGGTGGTATATCATGGTACACGGTGGGAAATGATGTCGGAGGAACCCGGTAAAGCAGTGTTTAATTTGAATTTGCTTGGCTCTACATCCGGCGATTTGGGCTTTTATGGAAAAGGCTTTTACTTTACTATAGGAAAAGAAGAATCTTCATTTTATGGAAAGCCGTATCAGTTCTTCTTAAATCTTAAAAAACCATTTGATTTCAATAGTCTTACTGAAATCAATGGCGAAGAATCCGGTAGCGGAATAGATTATCAAACCGAAATCTATAATCTCGGTAAAATGTTTCCAGACTTGTTCTCTGATGTAGATATTCAAGCAGTTAATGAAATTGGAGAAGATGTAACTATAAGGCTTTCGGACTACTGCAAGATGATGGATACTGCACTTTCTTTTGATTTTGATGTACAAGAATCGAAAGAAAAACCGGGTCATAGTGATATAAGGCATGGGGAAAAGAAACATATATCCGTAGATAATAATGGCGAACAGTACGAGTGGAGCAGATATGATTACGAACAGACTTGGTGGAGAAAGCCAAATACTATCAAGAAAGCGGAAATAGCTTATGATTACCTGCGTGAAGTCGGCATTGATGGCATTAGGATTTTAGGTCTTCCTTATCTTCCTGAAATTATACAAAATCATGATTTTATAGGTGAAATTAAGAAGATTGGATATGATGGTGTAAAAAGTGGGACTGAATTTGTTGCCGTTGAGCCAACACAGATAAAAAGTGCGACAGATAATGTTGGCACATTCGATGGCGGGAATGGCGATATACGATATCAGTTTGTTGGGGAGAGAGGCGCAGCCAATGCCGACAGGGCGGAGGAGGCTACGGTGCGACTTGACAACCTTGCTGTGGCGAGAGAAATGGAGACTTCCGGCAAAGATGCAAAGGCTATCAAAATGGCTACCGGCTGGGAGCGAGGTGCTGATGGCAAGTGGCGCTATGAAGTAATGGATGGAAAATTTAGTTATAAAGGCGACCTTCACCCCGAACGATACGAATTGACGCCAGATGAAAAGAAATTTGAAAAAGAGATTTTCAAAGAAGAAATGGATGCTTTTGAAAAAGGCGCGCTCAACTACCCGTATGAAATTACAGAAGATACCGACATGGTAGATATATACGTGGCAGGCGGAATGGACCGAGCAAAAGCAGAACGCATTGTTGCTATCGACAATAAGAAAAAGGCGCTAAGAGAACAAGAAAAGCATCTTGATGATTATCTTGACAATGAGGAATTATTCAACGCATATCCCGAACTTCGAGAAATAAAAATAAGCACAAAAGGCGGGAACAATGTATTTGTAGGCAAATTAGGCTCATATAATCCCGAGACAAATACGATACATTTTTATGACGTCGCCGACGACACATTGCTCCACGAAGTGCAACACGCAATACAGCGCATTGAAGGATTTGCGAGAGGCGGCAATCCGCAGGCTGTTGAAGAGTTATTCAATAAAGCGCATGAAGAATGGAAAGCAAGACGCTGGGCGGAACAATTGCAAGTAACGGCAAAAGAAAATTCCGGGAAATATGATACTCAAAAAGAAGTTGAAGATATACTCTTGAAAGAGTATCATGATATGGGGTTAGATGAAATGATACCATCAAGGAAAGTGAGATTGAAAGGTTTCAACTATTTCGTTCGAGGATATTATGATGTAAGTTTTGATGATGCGATAAAGCAGTTCAGACTTGATAGCAATGGAGGTGTAAATTTTGACTCTAACAAAGGTTATCGTAGGCTTGCCGGCGAGGTAGAAGCACGAAATGTGCAGAAGCGAATAGATATGAGCATGGAGGAGCGCAGAGCGACGCTGGCGAGTGAAACCGAGGATGTCGCTCGTGAGGACCAAATATTCATTAAGAGCGCATTTGGTGAGAGCGAATTGAGCCGCCGTGGTGAGAAAGCCAACAACACTGATGATGGCACATTATTTGAGAGCGAGGATACTAAGAACAAGATAGAAGATTTATTTAATCAATCTATTTCCGGAGGACTTAAAGGGAAGCCTATTTCTATTGGTCGCTTAACCGATGCAGGGAAGTCATATCTTGAGCGTATTTCAGGTATTCGTCTTAAAGACAAAGTAGATTTTGTTCTTAACCCTTCTGATTTGGTCCATATTTATAAAGAACATTTCGGCAACAATGAAAAGGATAAAGGGCAAAACATTCCTCTTAACATAGAGGACATTAGGGGGATTGTTGATGTTATTTCAAATCCGGATAAAATAATCTTCTTTAATGAGGCGACCGGAAACAATAGAAAAATGTTCTACTTTTTCAAGGATGCAAAAGATGGGACATATAATTTGATGGAAATATATTCGGACGGCAAGGGAAATCTTACTGCAAAAACATTATATAAAACAAGAAAGGACGCTACCCAGCGAGTTATGGATATTGAAAAATCCCTTCTCCCTACGTCCGAAACGTACTCTGGTGCAATCCTTTCGGACGCAAAGATACCAAGAATATTTGATAATGCAATCGTTGAGGAGGTTAAAAATTCTAACTCTCAAAATGGCACATTATTTGAGAGCGAGGATACTATGTATCGTGTTCGCACTGATGAGCCGCCGACAAAGACCGGCACAGGTTATAAGGTGTTTGTATTGAAGAATGGCAAACTCTATCCGCCAATGGTTGCAAATCCCGGTGGAGATGCAACGCCAGTGGGGATATGGCTCGATGCCGATGCTGCGCCTATCGCAGGACAAAGCAAAACAGGCAGAGACCAAGTGAAAGCAGGTGGCAAAGGCACACAAGGAGGTAGCGGCAGTCTCGCTTACAGACCCGGTTGGCATTTGGGCGAGATTCCTTATGCTCTACAATTCAACAGAAAGGATGAGAACGGAGAGAAGACATTGTTCCCCGGTAATTTCGTGTGGGCTGAGGTTGAATATGCCGACGATGTTGACTATCAAAAAGAAGCGATGCAGTATGGCTACACCGAAAAAGGCAAATTCAGACACAGTTATGCAGGCTTGCCAAGATTGCCAATTAACGGTGCATATCGTTACAGAACCAATCCAAATCCCGAAACCGACCCGTGGATTATAACAGGAGCGATGAGAGTTAAGAGAGTGCTTACACCATCGGAAGTTGATGAAATGGTAAAAGCAGCGGGCAGAAAACCTCAACAAAGAGAGGCCTTTCTGCCGGTGATGAAAATGGCATTTCACGAGCAGAACCCAACGGTAAGCCTACCGTTTCTGATAACAAAGGTACAACAAATACTCAAATCAACAATGAAAATGAGCAAAATAACGATGCAACTGAAAATTTAGGCGGGCATAACCATTTTGACGGGGGAGAAGTCAGTAGAGCTACCGGCTGAGAGCGAGAGAAAAAGACGAACTCTATCGGATAAGCAGCAGAGGCAGAATTGCAAAAGCAAAAAAGCGAGCACTTGATACCGTCTCCGTTACCTCAAGTGAGGAACATCTACAAACCGTCGTCTCAAGTGCTGACGGTGCAAAGATACTTAATAATCTTGATAATCTCATAACAATTTTAGAAGAAAACACACAACCTAAAGAGGCAGGCAAGAGGTATATATGTGTAGTTATAAAGTCGGATGCCTTAGATGCTTCAGCAGAAACCCCCGGGCTCAACGTCCAAAACGACTCCGACATCGCAAAAGTACAAAAAGAAATCGAAAGAATAAAATATGTTGCAAAAGGAAATTGTTCGAAAGTAGTAGAGGAGAATGGCGAGCCGAACTTTTGGTGGTTACTTGAACAGCTTCTTTTTGAGCCACGTTCTCACCGGGACATCGTAGAGGCGATACATCGCGTGGGCTATCGCTACTGCTATCACAAACACCGACGCACTCACCCACACGCAGGTCGAGGTGGGCGCATCGGGGTGGCTTAATGCCCACGACATCTGCATGTATATCAGTGGGTAGTGTGTGATGTAGAGTGGAAATGAGATTTCGCACAGCCATTTGCACACGCGGGATGTCTTGGCTCCCATTTCACCACTCCCGGCTCCTGTGGCGACAATAAGCGGGAAGATGAGAATAATGCAGAATGCTTCATACAAGCCATTGGTCCACTGCATTGTCTCTGTGCCGACAAATGGCATTGCAAGCAACGCTGCAATAATCACTGCCGACCAAATAAAGCCGTTTCTCAGCTTAATCTTAAACCCAATCCTCGACAGCAGAAGCCCCGCAAAGAACGGGTAGAGAAGTCTTGAAAATCCCACATATAGTTGGTCGGGGTCTATGCTCCAGCCTCCAATCACGGTGTAGGCAATCGATTGCCGCGATGCCAAGAATCCCCACAGGTCGATATTCATTGTAAGCAACACCGTGAGAATGGCAAATAAGAACACGAATATCGCTAATAAAATCTTGCCAAGATGCCTGAATAATAGCGCATAGAGCGCATTTGCGATATATTCAAACATAAGCGACCATGCCGGACCGTTTAGCGGATACCCCTCTGCCCAGCCGCGGATGTCGAGACTCCCTCGGGTGGGGATGAGCAGGCAGCCCAGCAGCGTTACCAACGCCACCTTCTCCCAACCTGTCTCGTTTATGATTGGGAACGCGTCACAGCCACCGAAATAGTATAGCGCGCCGCCGAAAAGCGAGCCGATTACAAGCATAGGATGGAGCCTGATGAGGCGCCGCTTGGCAAATGCCCCGAGTGTCATTTTGTCCCATCTGTCGTCATAGGCGTAGCCTATCACGAAGCCCGATAGCACGAAAAAGAAATCCACCGCGAGATAGCCGTGATTGATAATTTGATTGATATGGTTGCCGCCGGCATAGGTCTCAAACAAGTGGAATGCGACGACAATCATGGCTGCGACACCTCGCAGCCCGTCAAGTACCTCATATCGAGGCTTGGATTGCAAATAAACAGATTGACTCATGGAATTTTTGGTTATATTCGTCAAAGTTAGTCATTTTATCCCCTATATGCAACTTCACTGATGTTATTAGATACTTATTTTACTTGCATTAAATGTTTTTGACTATTTTTTTGCTCCAAAAGTTGTGCATATCACATTTTTTTGCGAATATTGCATAAAATTGTAGTTTAGCGCGAGCCGCTGCCATGAACGGTAGAACACTTCCATGGATGACGGTCCTAAAACACTAAAAATTTACTTGCAACGAATTAATATTACTAAATTTACCATATATGAAAGCAAGATTTTTACCTCTATTAGCCCTTGTTGCTATTTTCTTGCCGACTAATGCCCAAGAAACATTTGTTATCGGTGAAACAGAGTATTCTGCCAATGTGCTTATCAGTAAAGAGATTGGTCCCGGTGTGCTTTACCAGCGCTACCGTCTCCCTGATTATCCGCTCAATTTCAATATTTTGAAGGTGGATTTGAACAACCCCCACAATACTGTTGAGACAACCCTTGCCCACGACAATCTCGCTCAGGGAACCGAAGGACTCGTGTCGCAAGCCGCTCGACAGTCCTACGAGGGACACGTCGCCATCGCCGGTGCCAATGCCAATTTCTGGTGCACTACCGAGAATCCTTGGTCAACATATATGAAAGGAACACCATTCGGCGCCGATTTGCGCAATGGAAAAATCATCACAAACACCAACGAAACCACCGACCAATGGCTCGGTAAGGGTAAGATTTCGGGAATCGTTTCTATCGATACCGATAAAAAACTCTGGATTGAGTCGATGGAGTGGAAAGGCACTGTTACTTCCGCCACCGGTTCCGTCGAAATCAACCAAGTGAACATGATTGCTCGCGAAAACCAGATTGCAATGTTCAATTCCTTCTTCGGCACTTCCCGCAATTTCAACACCGTGGAAACAAACACTCAGGTGTATTGCCAACTCGCGGAGGGAGCCGAATGGGCAACCAACAAAGACATGAAAGTGGTGGTGAAAGAGGTGCAGAAAGATTGCGCTGCCAACACCGGCACCCTCGGCGATTACGACCTCTGCCTTGTGGGTTGTGGCACCGGTAAGACATTCCTCGACAATCTCGCCGTTGGCGACGATGTGGTGGTGAATCACTATTGGTACACATGCGCCGATGGCTCTCGCCCGAATATCCAACAGGCAGTCGCCGGCAATGCCATTGTGCTTCTCAACGGAGAACCTACAAGCCGAAACGAGTTTTTCAGCGAAGGAAACCCCGAAACCTACAACTCGCAGACCTATTCCCGCACCGGTTATGGCATGAGCCAAGATGGAAAAACACTCTACGTGATAGTAATCGATATGTCCACCGACCCGGTGTATGGCACTTCTAAAGGCTGTAGCACACGCGTGATGTGCGAAATCATCAAGCAACTCGGCGCCTGGAATCTCTGCACGATGGATGCCGGAGGTTCGGCTCAGATGTTTGTCAAAGACCGCATTGTCAACCGCACCACCGAAGGCACACCGCGCGCCGTTGCTAATGGCTGGATGATTTATTCTACCGCAGTGCCCGAAGCCGAGGTGGCTCGCATCGAGTTCCTCGACTACCGCCTCTCTGCCCCCATCTATTCCGAATCCTCGCCTGTGATTCTCGGCTACGACAAATATGGCAACCTCATCGATGAGGACCTTCAAGGCGTAACATTCTCGTGCGATGCCGCAATCGGCACTTGCACCGGAGGCTCATTTGTCGCTTCAGGCACACCTGCCACCGGGATGCTCACAGCAACCTACAACGGCATTTCGGTGAGCAAGGAGATGACTGTGCTCAATGCCGACATTGCAATACGCATCAAAAATCTCCTCATCGACAACACCCGCGATTACCCTATCGAAGTTACCGCCACAATCGGCACAAACACCTACAATTACAATCCCGCCCACATCGCATGGAGCGTGGCAGACCCCACAATTGTTTCGATCGACGCCAATGGCGTGCTTCGCGGTCTCAAGGAGGGCAAAACCACAATCACCGGCATGATTGGCGACTTCTCCGACAGCGCCGAAGTAACTGTGGAAATCGCACCCAGCGAATTTGTCCCTGTAACAGCCGACGGATGGAGCTTCTCCTCGAGTATCGCATCGGGATTTGCCTGGGATGAGACCGGTTCGCTCAATTTCACCTACAAGGGCGGTCGCACCACAACTATCGAAATGAGCAAAGACATTCAGTTCTATTCTATCCCATCGGCAATTGTAATCGACTTTGAATCAACATTGCCGTTCACATCGATGTCGTTCGACTTGCGTGCCAACGGCATGACCGCACTCAACAAGGTTGACTACACCACACCGGTGACTGCAGGCACACGCACTGTTATCAACCTGCCTATCGAAGCACTCGGAGATCCTTCCGACCTTGCGCTCTATCCGATTTCACTCCACAAGATTATCCTCTATGTGGATAAGACCAACGCAACCACCGGAGCCAACAGCATAAAATTCAACGGCTTCTATGCACAATATCCGCAAGGCGGAAGCGTGGAGGGTATCCTCGACACTGCCTCCAAAGTGGTGCTTTATCCCAATCCGGTTGCCGATGGTGTGCTCCACATCGCAGCCAACGGATGCGACAACGCATCGGTAGCGGTATCCAACCTTGCCGGAGCGGAAGTGCTCAAATCGGCTGTTGACCTCACCGCCGGAAATGCCACACTCGATGTGTCGTCATTGATACCCGGAATGTACATCGTAACTATCAAATGCGACAACATCGCCACTTCCACCAAAGTAATAATTAAATAACACAATTATATGAGAAACAAGATTCTATTCGCTTGTCTGGCATCGATGCTCGCTGTGTCGGCACAGACAGTAACTGTAAGCGCTCCCCAACAATTGTTGCGCGGAGTGGAGACATCGGTGTATAATCCCAAAATCAGCCCCGATGGTATTCAAATCGTATTCAATACCGACGTAAATCATGGATTGAAAGTGTATAGCCTCACCGATGGTGTTACTTCCACTATCGAGAAGAGTGATGAGATGGTGCTTGGTGTGAATTACGCCTCAAATGGTGCTGTGGCATATCAAACCGCACGCTATACAGGCGCCAAACTCTCGCGCACCGATAAGACATACGGCAATGTGGCATCGCAGCGCGTGGCTGTAGCGGTGTCCGGCTCAAATCTTCAAGTAACGGTCGATGGCAAGGTTTCGACCTATTCACCGGTAGATTGCTACGCAGGATACCTTTCCGCATCTGTTTCGCCCAATGGCAAGTTCATCCTGTTTCAGGCTGCCGGCAAGGGGGTGTTTGTGTGCGACCTCAACGGACGCATCGTGGCATCTCTCGGCAAGTATGAATTGCCGGCATGGTGTGGCAATGACTATGTGGTGGTGCAAAACGCCACCGATGACGGCCACCAATACCACTCCTCACAGGTGCTCATGATAAAAGCCGATGGCTCCGAGACTATAGAACTCACCAAGCCGGTGTCGATGACATTCAACCCTTCGGCATCTGCCGATGGCTCAAAAGTGGTGTATAATACCATCGACGGCCGCTTGTTTTTGTTAAACATCACAATTGAAAAATAGGGGAGGGCATAATCATGAAAAAAATACTCGCAGTTTCAATTTTG
The DNA here is from genome assembly GCA_051878395.1 of Muribaculaceae bacterium. GTDB lineage: Bacteria > Bacteroidota > Bacteroidia > Bacteroidales > Muribaculaceae > W0P31-042. The sequence continues at coordinate 1,282 of JBJEKB010000227.1, read as the reverse complement.
GCACTCATGGCACTCACAGCAGCTGCCATAAAGCCCCAAGATATCAAAATCTATCTCAATCCCGGTCATGGCGGACATGATTCCGACGACCGCAACGTGGTTATCGCGCCATACGCTCAAGGCGACCCGGAAGGATTCTGGGAATCGAACAGCAACCTTGACAAGGGTTTGTACCTGCGCGATATGTTGATAGAGCGCGGATACAATGTGGCGATGTCTCGTGTAACAAACACCACCGACGACGACCTCGGTCTCTCCACAATCTGCTCTCTCGCCAACAACTACGGTGCCGACATCTTCCTATCGATTCACAGCAATGCCACCGGTACAACCGCCAGGGTGAACTATCCGATGGTATTCTTCCGCGGCTATGACTCCGAGCCGGTGTTTGCCGATGCGAAGACATTCGCCCAAACGGCAGATGCGCAACTTCTTGAGAATGGCTCCACAGTGTGGACCTCAACAAGCACAAATGTGCGCGGCGACTGGTCGTTCTACACCAGTTGGGGCGACAAAGTGGGTCTCGGCGTTCTCCGTACACTTGCCATGAAAGGCGTGCTCTCGGAAGGTTCGTTCCACGACTATATCCCCGAAACCTATCGCCTCATGAACATGGACTTCAAGTGGCTTGAGGCATGGCACTTCCTCAAAGCGTTTGAGGAATTCTTCGGAATTACCGACGTGGATAAGACCGGAATCATCGCCGGAGTCGTGTATGACGACCGCGCCCTTCGCAACGTGAGCTATGTGAGATACGACAGAGACAAACTCGCTCCGATGAACGGTGCAAAAGTCGTACTTCTCGACAATGCCGGCAACACCTTGCAAGAATACACCACCGACCAACTTGAAAACGGTTTCTATCTCTTCAAGAATCTCGCCCCCGGCTCTTACACCATCAAGACTACCGTGGCAGACCACTACGATTCCGAACTCAGCGTGGAGGTTGCGGCAAACAAGGTGTCTTACTCCAACGTGGCAATGAAGCTTGTGCGCAACACCGCTCCTCAAGTGGTTGAATACTCACCGGTGTGGAAAGACGGCGATGAGCTTGTAGTGTGCAACACACCCATCAACTTCCGATTCAACTGGGATATGGATGTCGCCACAACCGAGGCAGCATTCTCGATTACTCCGACAGTTCCCGGCAAATTTACCTGGAGCGATGCCAACTACGCACTCACATTCACTCCATCGGAAGCCCTCGAAACCAACACCCTTTACACGGTGAAACTTGCCAAGACCGCGCAACACCAAGGCGGAATGGAAATGGCAGAAGACT
>JBJEKB010000226.1:0-10085 GCA_051878395.1 Muribaculaceae bacterium | reverse complement strand
TTGCAGGCGTAAGCCTACAGGTGCGGGCGATGGCGTGTGGGTGAGAACTCGGAGCGCTCTGAGCACTCGGGAAGGCTCGCTGACGCTCGCCTGTGGCTTGGTGTGTGCGCTGCGTGAGCAGCGCCGGGGAGAGGCTTTGTGGGTTCTTGGGGTGTACCTTTGGCACACATTCTATCTATTGTGCTGATCCCCACACAACTGCGTAAGTGTGGGGTTATGGGCGGGCACGCCACGCTGTGGCTTTTGGAGGAGGGTAGCGGCACGCGCTTGGCGCGTGAGTGCGCTGCGTTAGTAGCGCGCGGTGGTCTCGAGTGTGGCGGATGCGGTGGTGCGGCCACCGCAGGCTATCGTCGGGTGAGTGTCTCGTGATGTGGCAGTGCATTGTGCGGGATTGCAGGCGTAAGCCTGCAGTTGGTGAGCGGTAGCGAGCATCAGTGGGCTATCGGCAGCAGACTGCGCTGCGGCTACAGCCTTGTGTGGTGTTGTCGCTGCTTTGCAGCGCATGGGTCAGTGTTGCGTGGGGCTCTCGGAGGACTCGGAGCGTGCGGTGTGGTGTTGCACTGGCTGGCATCGGCTCCGCCGTGGGCGGAGGCTGCGCTTCGCCGGTGGTGCCGGTGTGGGGATTTATGAGAAACCCCGGGAGTTTGGGTTCCGGGGTCAATTATGGGATTGATTATTTGCTATGTGAGGGAGCGGTAGCGGATGCGCTTGGGCTCGGTGTTGCCGAGTTTGGAGCGTTTGTATTCTTCGTATTCCGAGTAGGTGCCTTCGTAGAACACCACTTCGCTATCGCCTTCAAACGAGAGGATGTGGGTGCAGATGCGGTCGAGGAACCAACGGTCGTGAGATACGACAACGGCACATCCGGCAAAGTTCTCGAGACCTTCTTCGAGGGCGCGGAGCGTGTTCACGTCGATATCGTTGGTAGGTTCGTCGAGGAGGAGCACGTTGCCTTCTTCTTTGAGCGCCATAGCGAGGTGGAGGCGGTTGCGTTCACCACCCGAGAGCACGCCGATTTTCTTCTCCTGGTCGGCACCCGTGAAGTTGAACTTCGAGAGATAGGCGCGGGCATTCATATCTCTGCCACCCATGCGGAAAGTCTCGACACCTTGCGAAATCACCTGATATACAGTGCTATCGGGGTGGAGGTCCTTGTGAGTTTGATCGACATAGGCGATTTTCACAGTCTCTCCCACGTTGAATTGCCCGGCGTCTTGCTTTTCAAGCCCCATGATGAGTTTGAAGAGCGTGGTTTTACCGGCGCCATTCGGACCGATAACGCCCACGATACCATTGGGCGGAAGCATGAAATTGAGGTCGTCGAACAGGAGTTTGTCGCCATAGGCTTTTCTCACATGCTCAGCCTCGATAACCTTATTGCCGAGACGGGGACCGTTGGGGATGAAAATTTCGAGTTTTTCCTCGCGCTCTTTCTGGTCCTCGTTGAGGAGGCGGTCGTAGGAAGAAAGGCGCGCTTTACCTTTGGCTTGACGAGCCTTCGGCGCCATTCTCACCCATTCAAGTTCACGCTCGAGAGTCTTGCGGCGCTTGCTTGCCTGCTTTTCCTCTTGAGCCATTCGCTTGGTCTTTTGGTCGAGCCAAGAAGAGTAGTTACCTTTCCATGGGATACCCTCGCCGCGGTCGAGTTCGAGAATCCAGCCGGCGACATGGTCGAGGAAGTAGCGGTCGTGAGTGATGGCGATAACCGTGCCTTTGTATTGCTGGAGGTGTTGCTCGAGCCAGTCGATAGACTCGGCATCGAGGTGGTTGGTAGGCTCGTCGAGGAGGAGCACATCAGGCTCTTGGAGCAGGAGGCGGCAGAGAGCCACACGGCGGCGCTCACCACCCGAGAGAGTGCTCACCTTTTGGTCTTCGGGCGGGCAACGGAGGGCGTCCATGGCACGCTCGAGGCGGTTGTCGATGTTCCAAGCATCGCAAGCGTCGAGTTTGTCTTGGAGTTCGGCTTGTCGGGCGATGAGCGCCTCCATTTTGTCGGGGTCTTCGAGCACCTCGGGGAGCGCGAAACTCTCGTTCACCTCGTCAAACTCCTTGAGCAGGTCGAGGACCGGTTTCATGCCCTCTTGCACCACTTCTTTCACCGTTTTCTCGGGGTCGAGTTTAGGCTCTTGTTCGAGGTATCCGACCGAATAGCCCGAAGAGAACACCACTTCGCCTTGGAAAGACTTGTCAATGCCGGCGATAATTTTCAACAGCGTGGATTTACCCGAGCCGTTAAGACCGATAATGCCGATTTTCGCGCCGTAGAAGAAAGAGAGGTAGATGTTCTTGAGCACTTGTTTTTGGGGCGGGTAAATCTTGTTTACCCCCACCATCGAGAATATTACCTTTTTGTCGTCAGCCATAATGGAAATTTATCGTTTTGGCTTGGCGACGCCACGGGTGCGATATCCGCAGTTCACCTTGCCGTTAATAATATTGTTGAGTTTTGATTTGATAAGTTGCTTGCGGATAGGGGAGATGTGGTCGATGAACACATGGCCTTCGAGGTGGTCGTATTCGTGCTGAATCACCCTTGAGAGATAGCCTTCAAACACCTCGTCGTGGGGGTTGAAATCCTCGTCGAGCCAAGTGAGGTGCACTTTCTCGGTGCGTTTCACGCTCTCGCCGATTCCGGGGAGCGAGAGGCAGCCCTCATCGCGCGATTTCACTTCGCCATCTTCGAGCACCTCGAGGCGTGGATTGATGAGAGTGAATTTCACCCCTTTGAGTTCGGGGAAAGTGTCGGCGAGCACATCCACGTCGATAACGATGAGTCGTATGTTGAGACCGATTTGCGGAGCGGCGAGACCGATGCCCTCGCTATCATACATGGTTTCCCACATGTTGGCGATGAGCGTTTTGAGGTCGGGATAGTCTTTTGTGATATCTTCCGATACCTTTCTGAGCACCGGATGACCGTAGAGATAGATTGGTAAAATCATATTGTAAAGTTCTTGCTTTGTAAATAGTCGTTGAGAATTATAGTAGCAGCCATGCCGTCGATGATTTCCTTGTTTTGGCGCGTGCTGCGCTTAGCACCGCTGTCGATAAGCGAGCGGTGGGCGATGGCGCTGGTGAAGCGCTCGTCCCACATCACCACCGGGATGCCCGGAATTTCCTTGGCAAGATGCTTGAGAAACGGCTTGATGTATTGCATACTTTCCGAGGGGGTGTTGTCGAGGCGCTTAGGCTCGCCGACAACGATAAGTTCGACAGGCTCGGAAGCGATGTATTTCTTGAGCCAGTCGATAAGGGTGTGGGTGGGGATTGTCGCAAGAGCGGTAGCGACAATCTTGAGCGTGTCGGTAACAGCGATACCGGTGCGCTTGCGTCCGTAGTCAATGGCTAAAATTCGTCCCATAATTTAGACTGCAAAGGTAGTGAATTTCAACCAATTTAGCAATAACAGCCCGATTGAATGGCGAAAAAGCAGAGGTTGAGATAGCAAAAAACTGCAATATTATTTGAAATAATGGTTGAAAAAGCGTAATTTTACAATCTAAAACAAAAAGAATACCCACAACTATGGCACAAGACGCAAAGGCAAGAATCGACGAGTTGCGCAAGGCGCTCGACAAGCACAACTATAACTATTATGTGCTCAACGCACCCGAAATTAGCGATTATGAGTTTGACATGATGATGAACGAGCTCATAGCGCTGGAGAAAGAGCACCCGGAATATGCCGATGCCGCCTCGCCAACGCAGCGCGTGGGGAGCGACATCAACCGCCAGTTTGTCCAAGTGGAGCACCGGCGTCCCATGCTATCGCTCGGCAACACCTACTCGATAGAGGAGGTGGAGGAATTTGTGGCGCGATGCAAGCAGATGCTCGGCGGCGAGGATTTTGAGATTGTCGGCGAGATGAAATATGACGGCACCTCAATATCGCTCATTTATGAGCATGGGAAATTGACGCGCGCCGTAACTCGCGGCGACGGCGTGAAAGGGGATGATGTAACCGCCAACGTGAAGACGATACGCTCCATCCCGCTGCAATTGCGCGGCGAGGATTATCCCGATGACTTTGAGGTGCGCGGCGAGGTGCTGATGCCGTGGAAGGTGTTTGAAGCGCTCAACAAAGAGCGCGCATTCAACGAGGAACCGCTGTTTGCCAACCCTCGCAATGCCGCTGCCGGCACTTTGAAACTGCAAAACTCAGCCGAAGTGGCAAAGCGCAATCTCGATGCCTACCTATACTTCCTGCTCGGCGACACTCTTCCCTGCGACACCCATTCCGGCAACATGGAGATGGTGAAGAAGTGGGGGTTCAAGACCGGACAATTTGAAATCCTGCACTCGATAGACGATGTGCGCCGTTTCATCGCATATTGGGATAGCGAGCGGAAGAATTTGCCGATAGCCACCGACGGACTTGTGTTCAAAGTCAATTCACTGAGGCAGCAGCGCAACCTGGGATTCACCGCAAAGTCGCCGCGCTGGGCTGTGGCATACAAGTTTGCCCCCGAGCGGGAGTGCACACAGTTGAAATATGTGTCGTTTGAGACCGGACGAAGCGGCGTAATCACCCCGGTAGCAAATCTCGAGCCGGTGCAGTTGTCGGGCACAATCGTGAAGCGCGCATCGCTTCACAACGAGGATATAATACGCCAACTCGACATCCACGAAGACGATTTCGTGTATGTAGAGAAGGGCGGAGAGATAATCCCGAAGATTGTAGGGGTTGATTTAAAGCAGCGGAAGCCCGGGAGCAAGCCGGTGGAATTTGTGAGAACCTGCCCGGTGTGCGGCACAGCACTTGTGCGCGTCGAGGGGGAAGCCGCTTGGAGCTGCCCCAACAAATATTATTGCCGCCCGCAGATAACCGGGCGCATCGAGCACTTTGTGTCGCGCCACGCTATGGACATCGACGGAATCGGCGAGGAAGTTGCAGAGCAACTCTATGCCGCGCGACTTGTCGAGACCGTTGCCGACATCTACGACCTCACCGAGCACGACCTCGTAACGCTTGAGCGATTTGGCGAGCGTTCCGCCAAGCGAATACTCGCAGGTGTGGAAGCATCGAAGGCGGTGCCTTTCGAGCGCGTGGTGTATGCGCTGTCGATACCGTTTGTCGGGGAGACCGTAGCCAAGAAACTCGCCCAGGCAGTGAAAAATATCGACAACCTGATGGCTATGACCAGCGAGCAACTTGCTATGATTCCCGAAATCGGACCCAAAATTGCCGAGAGCATCGTGCAATTCTTCAAAGTGCCCATCAACAGGGTGATTGTGGAGCGATTGCGTATTGCCGGACTCAAAATGGTGGTGGAGGAGAAGGTCGTGGAACTGAAATCGACCGTTCTCGAAGGAAAATCGATAATCATCAGCGGAGTGTTTGACTATCATTCCCGCGACGAGTATAAGCAGATAATCGAGCAGCACGGAGGAAAAAATGTCGGCTCGATTTCGGCAAAAACCGATTATGTGCTTGCCGGAGCCAAGATGGGACCGGCAAAACTGGAGAAGGCAAAGAAACTCGGAATCGAGATAATCAGCGAGACCGACTTCCTTAAAATGATAGGGGAGATGTAGCGGTTAGGCGTTTTCCCGCTTGAAATATCGCGAGAGAAGCACCGCTATAACCACAGTGGCAACGGCACTGGCGAGGGCGAGCCACGGGAAACCGTTGGTGATTCCGAGGGTGTCGATTGCCAACGGCGGCGTGCCCGGTGTGTGGATGTGGTTGAAAATCACCACCATGGAATTGTTGAGGATGTGTCCGATAATCGGCACCCAAAGCGAGCCGCTCCACCACAGAGCATAGCCGAAGAGTGCACCGAGGATAATTCTGGGGAAGAACCCGAAAAATTGCATGTGCATAGCGCTGAACACCACCGCCGAAATCCAGATGGCGGCGTGGATGCGCACCGGGCGCGATTCAAAGATGCGCAACAGTGCGCCGCGGAAGAATAATTCCTCCGAGAAGCCTGTGAGCACACCAACGGTGAGGATAACCAGAATCAGCGCGAGGGGTCCGTTGTTCTGGATGAGCGAATTGGTAACAGCCTCGGCAGCGTTTTCGGCGGCGCGGAGATATTGCTCGATAGCCGACAGCGATTCGGGGAATGTAATCCCCTTGTTCCAATCGACAAGCCAGTTGAAAGCCGGAATCATCACCAAATATGTTCCAATCATGGCGGCAATCGCCTTTAGTGACGGCGCTTTGTGGAGTTGGAGGAATTGGAGAGCGTTGGAAGAGATAAACACCACCGTGATGGCTGCTGGGAGGATAAATGCAATCAGATTCTGCAGCACGGTGGATATGATGATTCCTTTTTGAGGCGTAAGCGATGTCGAGTTGATGATAAGGACGAAAAGTGTGGTCATTATCAGTCCGAGGATGAAGCAACTAAAGAGGAGAGTGAGGCGTTGCCCGAAAGAGAGTTTGCTATTTATGAGTTTGCTGTCCATAACGATAAAAAATTTGTGAATGATTCCGCAAAGGGAAATGCGTAGCAAAATTACAACAAAAACCGCCGATGTGCAAGAAAATGCGTTGCGATTTATTGCATCTCATCGGGGCGCTTCGCTGCGGGCGGCGGGGTGGAGTGTTAAAGTGGGGTTAAAAAGCGGGAAATGGGACAAAATGCAGATTCGGGGAGCGATTGGGTTGTAAATTTGCGCTGTCTCGCTCCTTGACATTATGGAACACTTGGTATATGGATTAATCAATTCAATGGAAAAAGGCGGGGCGTGGGGCTGAGTTTTTTGAAATTTTTTTGTTTTGTATTGATATGTTGTTGAAAAAATTGTAACTTTGCAGTTATTAAAGATTTATCCTCCTATTGACATAACATTAATGCTTAGAATATGAACAAGAAAACAATCCGATTGAGATGCTTGATCACTGCGCTTCTGCTCGTGGTGGCAATGGCGATGCCCGCGGCGGCATCGGCGGCGATTACTCCCGTTGAGCCAACCACCGGCGACGGCACAAGTGAAAATCCCTACCAAATCACTACTGCCGCCGAGCTGAGTTGGTTTGCCGACAAAGTGAATAACGACAATGCCAATTACTCAAGTAAAAACGCGGTACTCATCGCGGATATTGACCTTGAAGGTAGCGCAACCAATACGTGGACGCCGATAGGCAATACTACAAATCAATTCAAGGGCACGTTTGACGGTGGCGGACACAAGATCACCGGCTTGTATATCAGCAAATCGGGGAATAGCAAAGGTCTGTTCGGCTATCTCGGCTCGGGCGGCGTGATTAAAAACCTCGGCGTTGATGGCTCTGTCCTCATTACCGGTAATATTGCCGGTAATAATATCGGCGGTGTGTGCGGGTATAACGAAGGCACAATCACAGGCTGTTATAACAACGGCGCAGTCACCGGCAACGGTGCTACCGGCGGCGTGTGCGGATATAACGAAGGCACAATGGAAAATTGTTATAATAAAGGAACGGTAAACGGCTACGATGAAGTAGGCGGCGTGTGCGGACATAGCGAAGGCACAATCACAAACTGTTATAATACAGGCACTGTAACCGGCACATACCGATTCACAGGCGGAGTTTGTGGAAGGACCGGGGCTAAAACCACAATCACCGGTTGCTATAATACCGGTGCAGTCACCGGCACTAACGATTATATTGCCTCTACAGTCATTGAAGGAGAAGATTATTCAGCCCGCGGTGTTGGCGGAATATGCGGCTATAATTGCGGCGGCACGATAAGCAATAACTACAATATCGGCTCGGTAACCGGTAAAAAAATTGTAGGCGGCGTGTGCGGATATAATACAAACTATACAACGTTGAGTGTATTAAATAGATCCAAAGGAACACTCAAAAATTGTTATAACACCGGCACAATATCCGATGAAGAGCCGGCCGGAGTGACTGAACAGATTAATGACGGCGGTGTGTGCGGTTTGAACGACAACAGCAACAGCGACGCAATCACAAACTGCTATTACCTTAGTGTCAGCGGTATCATTATATCAAATTTGAATGATTTAGGTACAGCCATCTCTGCCGAAGAATTAGCCGTTAGCGGCACATTTAGCGAATGGGATTTTAGTGCGACATGGGAAATAATTGATTTTTGGGGAAGACCCACATTAAGATCGAATTCCGAAATCGAGGGTAAAGGAACGGAGTCGGAGCCGTATCAAATTCCCAACCTTGCTATTCTTGAAACATTGCGCAATGTGGTAAACGCCGGAAGGGATTATAGCGGCGTGTATTTCGCCCTGATGGCAGATATAGACATGTCGGGAACATACGGCAATGATTTTTTTAAGTCATCATGGACACCGATAGGCAGTGTGGTAAATCAATTCAAGGGCTCGTTTGACGGCGGCGGACACAAGATCACCGGCTTATATACCCGAGGCTCAACCGGTTTCCGGGGCTTGTTCGGCTATCTCGGCTCGGGCGGCGTGATTAAAAACCTCGGCGTTGAGGGCACGGTAACCGACACCGGCAGCGACTATGGTTCAGTAGGCGGCGTGTGCGGATATAGCGCAGGCACAATCACCGGCTGCTACAATAAAGCTACAGTCAGCGGTTATTACGAGTCAGTCGGCGGTGTGTGCGGAAAGAACGGCGGCACAATCACCAACTGCTATAATACCGGTGATGTTTCCGGCACCGGTTCAAATACGGGTGGTGTTTGTGGCATGAATAACAACACAATCACCGGTTGCTACAATACCGGCACAATCAGCGGTATCGATCGTGTCGGCGGTGTGTGCGGTTATAATGGCGGCAAAACACTCACCGGTTGCTACAATACCGGCACAGTGAGCGGCACCAGTGAAGTGGGCGGCGTGTGCGGCTTGAACAATAGCAAAACAATCACCGATTGCTATAATAAAGGCATAGTGAGCGGCACCGGCTCAAATATAGGTGGCGTGTGCGGAAAGAACGACTGCGGCACAATCACAAGCTGCTATAATATCAGTGAGGTTTCCGGCGCCGGTGCAGTCGGTGGCGTGTGCGGATTTAACAATAGCGGTATAGTCCTCGGCGCAATCAGCGGTTCAATCACCAATTGCTACAATACCGGCACAGTGAGCGGCACCGGCTCAAATATAGGCGGTGTGTGCGGACAGAACGACGGCGGCACAATCACAAACTGCTATAATATCAATGAGGTCTCCGGCGACAATAAAGTGGGCGGAGTGTGTGGATCTAACAATATCGGCACAAACAGCGGCACAGGCAGCGGCACAATCACCGGTTGCTATTACCTTGACGGTTGCAATGGCGAAGGGACAACGTTTAATGATTTGGGTACAGCCATATCAGCTGCAGAATTTGTGGTTGAAACAACCTTTGTAAATTGGGATTTTACAAATATCTGGGAAAGTTCCTGGTTAGGAAGACCTATCTTAAGTTCAAATCCAGAAACAAATTGGAGGGGCACAGGTACTGAAACAAATCCGCTTCCTATTCCCGACCTTGCTACTCTTGAATCGTTGCGCGATGAGGTAAACGCCGGTAGGGATTTCAGCGGCGTGTATTTCACTGTGACCGCAGATATAGACATGTCGGGAAAATACAATAGCGCCACAGGCAAGTCGTGGACACCGATAGGCAATGAGACAAATCAATTCAAAGGCGGATTTGACGGCGCCGGGCACAAAATATCAGGCTTGTATATCAGCAGCAGTAGCTCAGAGGTGGATCAGGGTTTGTTCGGCTATCTCGGGAAGGGCGGCGTGATTGAAAACCTCGGTGTTGACAGCAATATCTATAACAGCAACAAAACCACCGGCGGCATCTGCGGATGTAACGCAGGCATAATCAGCTACTGCTACACCACCGGCACAGTCAATGGTTTTAACTTTGTAGGCGGCGTTTGCGGATGGAACGGGGACACAGGCTTAATCAGCTACTGTTATAATGCAGGCGTAGTCAATGGTAGTGGTGGAGACATCGGCGGTGTGTGCGGAACTAACACCGGCAGAATATTCTATTGCTATAATATCGGCGTGGTCACCGGCACCAAAAATGTCGGCAGTGTGTGCGGCCATAATAGCAGTACAATCGCCTTCTGCTATTATGACAGCGATAAATGCAAGGTTGGAGGCATTGGCGGCTCTGGCAACTCATACAATACAGGTGAAGT
>JBJEKB010000225.1:0-10177 GCA_051878395.1 Muribaculaceae bacterium | reverse complement strand
TGAGAGCCTTGGATTTTCACTTCGGCACTCTTTGTAACTTCCGAAATGTTGCCTTCCGAATCCGACTCAGTTTCAAGATAGGTATATTCTGCCACACCATCAAATGACACATTGTACAATCCGTCAACCACCTCAGCAAGGGGAATTGAACGAGACAGAGAGGCACCATAAGGTATTGTCTTTTGTTCTCCGGTGCTCACATTTGAGAAGGTGTATGTACCCTCTTTCACTTGAATTTCGTTACCCAAAGGATTGGATATAACGACATCAACCGACACTTGCGACACAGCTACTTTATCGTCGCTGCAACTCGCCAATAGTAATCCGCATCCCAATAATGCGCTTAAATAAGATAATTTTACTTTCATAATCGTTTTTATTAAGTTGTTAGTATTTAGAACCGTAGATTTGCCTCCATCCCGAAATATGGCGATGAAGTGCGCCTCACAAGTTGGCTGCCGTTATAATAATCGGGAAGGATTGAGAGTATTCGATTTACAAACAATGACACTTTAATGTGCCTACCCATCTCTTTTGTTGCCTTGAGATTGATATAAGCGGCAAATGGAGTGGTGTTGACAGCGAAATAGGAGTCGGTGTATTTCGACACCAAATGCTGCAGTTGCATATCCTGTGCCGATTCTTCGGTGAATGGATGCACAACACCGCTATTGTCTATGTAATAAACCGGCATTCCGCTATTCCACAAATTGCGATATTCGCTATACCATGTGCATTGCGCTGCAATCGAAAATATCATGCCCACATTGTCGAGATAGGTATCGGCAATGAGATTTGTGCTCAGCGAACCGCGTTGCATTCCATCTTCCCAATCATAAAGTCCCACATATTGCAACTGCTTGCCATTTAGCAAGATTGAAGACTCCCGATATTGAGGGGTGGAGGTGCTGTAGGTGGTTTTTATCCATGCCCCATTGAGGGTGAATCGCGTCTTGATGCTGTTTATGCGCATTGTCGATAGCACAAACTCAATTCCCTGCTTTCGCACATTGGTGGAATTGCCGGTTTGAGAGAACACGTCGATGATTGTATCGTTTTCAAAAGTCAAATCTTCGAGTTGAGGTCGACTGTTACCCGACAATGCCGAAGAAGCGTCGTATTTCTTATACTCAAATGTTCTGAAATATGTCGAAGTACCGAATGCGTTGTTCATCGCCTCTTGAAAATAGGTAATTCTAAAATCAAACGCACGATAGGAAGCGCCTAAGCTTATTTCCCATTTCCTATTCCGCGACGGACGCAAATCATAGTTTGCGTTGTCTATTATATATGTGCGCAGATTCAATCTCCGATAATCGGGGTTTGTGTGATAATAGTTGAGTTGCACAAGGTCGATATAAATATCGTTGGGAAACAATTGGTCGATTGTGGGCATACGGGTCATCCACCCCACACCGGCAGAAACATTTAATTTCAAGATGTTATTGCCTAAAGTCAATTCTTTCGACCACCCGAGATTGATTCTCGGATCGAAATAATAATGCCCGTTGATAGCATATTGGCTACCGATTCCATATATGGCAGACGAGCGCACACCGGCATCAACATCGATTCCGCTCCATTTCAAATTTAACGAGGAGTATAACGAGAGGTCATGGCGGGACGGGATGTCGGAAAACCTACGCGGTCGAGTGGTTGAACCGGTGTTTAGCGGACGAGCCATATCATACACTGTTCCATCGCCATAATTTTTGTTCAGATTCCATTCTGCCCCTACCAATAAACTGTTGGTCAAATCGCCGGTAGGGAGTGTGAATTTGGATTGCATCTTCAAATTGGCATAAAACGGCTTCCCATCGACTACCATATTTGCCAAATAGGTATAAGGAAGATACTCCCCGTCATGCTCACCTTCCACAAGGCTGGTAGGCATTCCGGTGGGTCGGTCGATTGAAACCGATTTCACCGCCTCGATACGGTCCAGCTGATATGAAACCGACGAATTAATTTTCAACTCTTTTATGAATTGAGATTGGGGCTTGAGGGCAAGCGACATTCCAAGTGAGTATTTATTATAGGTGGATTTATACCTGTCTTCCTTGATGGTAACATCCTTGTCGCGTTTTACATTGTCAAATGAGCCGGTGTAATCTACATTGAAACCGAAATCGAGATGACCGATAGCCGTAGTGGCGTTGTGTGATAATCGGGATGAAACCGTGAGACGCTTATAGTTTTCGCGCGGGTCGCGCACATCCACTTTTGAGTCGAAATATGATATATCGGCATTGACAATCGTGCTACCAAATACGGCAAACCCCTTCCCTACCGAGAATAATTTACCCACATGGTCGGCTTTGAATCGGAAAGCCAATGGCGAGACGCTATTTTTTCGCGTAATGTTCACTACTCCACCTGTGATATTTCCATATTCCACCGACGGAACGCCTCTGATTATTTCCACACTCTCAATGTTGTCGGTGGAAATGGTGCGCATATCCACCCCCTTTGAAGCCGACTCCCGGTCGGTGTGCGCACCGCTCGGCACCTTCTGCAAGTCGGCATCTATGTTCATCGGGACACCATCGACCATAAAGCCGACACCAAGGGAACTTATCGAATATCCCGGCGATGACACCTCACGCAGTTTTATAAGATTAACCGCGCCCATATTGGGATTTTCAGATTTTCCACCCGGTAGCAATTCAAGCAAATCGGTGAAGCTCGATGGTTGGAGGTGTTCCATTGCTTTGGAATCGATTTTAGTGAGTGATGCACCTTTATTCGCCTCGAAAGCGGTAACAACCACCTCGTTGAGTGAGTTGGCACTCATTTTCATCGACACCTTCAGCGACAAATCTCTATCCACCTTAATCACCTTCTCATATTTGTCATAACCGATATACGACACGGTGATGCGATAGGTCCCGGCGGAAATATTCTCAAAATGGAACTTTCCGGCTGCATCACACAAGGCATCGCGGTGTGTGCAGTTATTGTCGAGAAGCGACACAGCGGCAAATCCAAGCGACTCGCCGTTGCCACCACCAATTACACCACCTTTAATTATATATCCACCGGCATAAATCGGGAGACTCCATAATATGATTGCAGATATAAGAGAAAATCTCAACATAAAATCAGTAATATTTGACGTTGCAAAGTTACACCCGCCATCACTCTTGTGAAATCGCTTGAATTCGGTATATTCAGTTCCCTGAATACCTAATCATTGCTATTTACACCACCTAATGGCGGTTGTTCACAATTTTTAAATGGCTATTGGCGATTGTTATAACTAAAAACATTAAATTTGCATTTTAAAACATTGAATTATGACAAATTCATCTGACGAGAAACAGCAAGTGCTCGACCGACGCTATCTGAGGATGGCTCGAATATGGGCTGAGAACTCCTATTGCGAGCGCAGAAAAGTGGGAGCTCTTCTTGTTAAAGACAAAATGATTATCTCCGACGGATATAATGGCACTCCCGCCGGATTTGAGAATATTTGCGAAGATGAAAACGGAGTTACCAAGTCGTATGTGCTCCATGCCGAGGCAAATGCCATTACAAAAATTGCCCAAAGCAACAACAATAGCAAAGGCGCTACGCTGTATGTTACCACCTCGCCTTGTATCGAATGTAGCAAACTCATCATTCAGGCAGGCATAAAAAGAGTGATTTTCCAAGAATTGTACCGCATTCAAGATGGTATCGACCTACTAAAACGCGCAGGAATCGAGTGTGTGCATATTCCAGACATTGATTAATTTTTATAAAATATGAGTAATCCAAAACGCCTCACCGTTTGGCTTCCGGTTATTATTGGAGTGTCGGTGGTCGCCGGCATTTTCATAGGCGGTATTTTTTCGGGCAAGAACTATCTCGCCGACAGCGACCGCAAACTTAACACTATTCTCAACCTCATTCAACAAGAGTATGTAGATACTGTGGATATCGACGAACTTGTTGAAAATTCCATACCCAAGATTCTCACCAATCTCGACCCACACTCAATGTACATTTCCGCCAAGGAATTATCGAGTGTAAACGATGAACTCGAGGGGAGTTTCTCGGGAATAGGCATCAGTTTCATGGTTATGAGCGACACAATCCGCATCATTGAGGTGATTTCCGGTGGTCCATCGGAAAAGGTGGGATTGCTTCCGGGTGATAGAATTGTAGCAATCAACGACACTTCTTGCATTGGAATCAAGGATGAAGATGTGAAGAAACAACTCAGAGGAGTAAAAGACACCAAGGTTAAACTTGGCATCAAGCGCTCTACATCGAAAAAAATCCTTACTTATACAGTAACAAGAGGTGATATTCCGGTTTCGACTATCGATGCTGCATACATGATCGACAAAATCACCGGATATGTAAAACTGAACAAATTCGGCAAAAAAGCCTATCAGGAATTTCTCACCGAAATGCTGTCTCTCCGCTCTCAAGGCGCCGAGCGGTTTATCATCGACCTGAGAGGCAATGGCGGCGGACTGATGCAACCGGCATTGCTCATTGCCAATGAATTCCTACCCGAAAACAACCTGATTGTATTCACTAAAGGTCGCGAGAAGAAAAACGATGAGCAAATATGGAGCGATGGCATGGGTAGTTTCAAGGAGGAAGAACTCGTTGTGCTCATCGACGAATACACAGCAAGCTCGAGTGAAATCCTTGCCGGAGCCATCCAAGACAACGACCGCGGCTTGATTATCGGGCGTCGCTCTTTTGGCAAAGGTCTTATTCAACAACAAATCCCGCTTCCCGACAGCAGCGCAATCCGCCTCACAATAGCAAGATACTACACCCCTTCCGGGCGTTGCATCCAGAAAGACTTCAAGCGCGGCGACGAGAATCAATATTCTCTCGAAGTGTATGACCGCTACAACCATGGCGAAATATTCAGCAAAGACAGCATAAAGGTGGATGAAGAGAATGTGTATCACACCATGTCGGGGCGCAAAGTGTATGGCGGTGGTGGTATTATACCCGATATTTTTGTGCCGAGCGACACTGCCGGAATTTCGCAATACTACATCAATGTGGCTAATGCCGGATTGCTTCAGAAATTTGCCTACCAATACACCGACATAAACCGTGAGGCATTGAGCAAAATGAGCGACTACACCGAATTGCTCCGACGCCTCCCCTCAAACGATGCTCTCCTTTGGGATTTTGTTTCGTTTGCGGTTGATAATGGTGTCGCAGCGCGCTGGTATTATATCAACCAAAGCCGCGACATTATTCTCACACGGCTCAAGGCGCTCATTGCCCGCGATGTATTTGGAAATGAGGCATTCTACCCCATCTACAATAGCAAAGACAATAATATCGATGCTGCGATGAAGGCATTCAAGAAAAACAAGGCAAAATTCCCCATAATGCCCGAAGACGAAAAGTAATTAAATGGATTACACAAAGAAAGCATGCCGCAGTGAGGTGAAAGAGCGACTGGCGAAGATGACCGACGATTTGAGGGGAGACGCATCCTCGTCTATTTGCCATTCTATTCAAGAATTGAAGGAATGGCAAGAGGCCCGCTCGGTGTTGCTTTTCCATCCGATGAAATCCGAACCCGACATCGCCCCATTGCTTGGCACTCGAGACAAAAAACTGTTTCTGCCACGCATGATCGACGACTGCAATCTCGAGATTGTGCCATATTCCGGGGTGGAATCTCTCGCCCAGGGCAAATTTGGCATTTTCGAGCCGGCTGACAGCAATGCCGTAGCACTCGATGAAATAGACTTGGTGCTTGTCCCGGCTGTTGCCATAGACCGAGGCGGGCATCGACTCGGGCATGGAAAAGGATACTATGACCGCCTTCTTGCCGGATACCATAAAACGACAATAGGTGTCGTGTTTGCATCACAAATCTTTGAAAACATTCCATTTGAGCAACACGATATCACATTATCTTATATTGTAACCGAAAACGAAACTATAAAAATATGAGTCTTGCCATTTCCGACACTAAATTGAGCGACATCATAGTGAATGAGCCTAATGTGGTTGCAGTGCTTAGCCGTTTTGGCATTTTCCTCGGTGTTGGAGACAGAACGGTTGAAGACGCGTGCCGCACTCACGCTCTCGACACCGATTTCGTGCTCCTGATTATCAACACTTTCGTGAATGAGAATTATTTCCCCGAAACTGTTTTGAAAGCAGTAAATATCGCCGACATAGTATCCTATCTCGACAAGACCAACGATTACTACACTCGTTTTCTTGTCCCAAACATCGAGCGGCACTTTAATTTACTCATTTCAAAAAGTGTTACTCCCAACAATTTGCAACTCATGATGCAATTCTTCGAGCAACTCAAAGATGAATTGAAGCTGAGAATCACCCACGACCGCGAAGTGCTGTTTCCGCAACTCATCAACAGTGCCTCGTCTGCTCCCGATGACGCAATCGCGCTTATCGAAGAGCCGAATTCC
The DNA here is from genome assembly GCA_051878395.1 of Muribaculaceae bacterium. Lineage (GTDB taxonomy): Bacteria > Bacteroidota > Bacteroidia > Bacteroidales > Muribaculaceae > W0P31-042. The sequence continues at coordinate 3,767 of JBJEKB010000225.1, read as the reverse complement.
ATCGAAGAGAAACTTGGAGACCTCAAGAATCTGTTCATAATTCACTTGCGCGGAGAATATGATTCCAACCTTTCTCATGCCGTTCTGCTCGCAATTGTAAATCTCGAAAAAGATTTCAAGCAAAACGAGCGGATTAGACAGCGTATCCTCACACCCTATGCCCATTCGTTAGTAAAGAAGTGAGATGAATACAAAAGTCGCAATATTGGTATCCGACAAACTTCGGGAGATTGGGCTGGCACACATTATTAATGAGTATTTGGGTGCCGAAGCAGTGTGCGCTTCGTGCAACAATACCGCCACAGTCGAAGGTTGTGATATTTTTATCACCGACACTGCCACATTTGCCGGCATACCCGATTTTTTCATGCCTCGACGCGCCAAAACCATCATGATAACCCCATGCGGAAGCCCCGCTCGAGACAATCACATCCCTTGCGACACAAGCATCGACTCGATAATTTCTATAATCGGCGATAAAATCAAACAAAACAAGGCTCTGTCGGAAAGCAACAAAAGCGGCACACTCTCATCGAGAGAAATCGATGTGCTCAAACTTGTTGCTACCGGATTATCGAACAAAGAGATTGCCGATAGGCTGAATATCAGCACTAATACGGTAATGACACATCGAAAAAACATATCGTCAAAATTGGGAATCCGTTCGGTTTCCGGGTTAAGTCTTTTCGCAATCATGAACGGATATATCTCTACACAATAAAAAATTCTCATTTTTATGTAGTTTTTCCGCAAACTTTGCGTCTAATGATAAAATAGTTGATTTTTAGTATGTAATTTAAACAATTATAGCCTAAATTTGGTAAATAAGTGGAAATATCACTATTTTTGCACAAACAAAATTAACTCTTTATGAAAAAAGTAATTTCAATATTAGTAATTTGCATTGTTGCAATTCTGCCTATGACGGCACAAGTGGGATACGAATCTCAAATTAAAGCGAGTTATAATATAGGTGTAGGAAACTACAAAAACAGGGCAATACTTGCAGAATATGTCGGTGGATACAACCTCAATAACATTATCCGCCTCGGTGTTGGTGTTGGATTAGGCTCCGCCGACATGCAATACACTCCGGCAAAAGAAGGTTACGAAGACTTCAGCGCATATCGCGAAAGTTCTTTATATCTCCCGGTGTTTGCCAACTTCAAAGCCACATTGCCCACTGACAAGCGCATACGCCCCTATTTTGCAACCGACCTCGGCTACTCAATATTCCTGCCAGGCTCTGATTTTGCTCATTGCGACAAAATGGGATTCTTTGTAAAACCCGCAATAGGAATCCAACTGCCGATGCCAAAGGGAAAAATCTTGTTTGAGCTTGGCTATCAGTATCAAGACCGCTCATGCAAGCACAAATCCAATGGCAAAACTATCGAAATTGGCAGCTATTCGCAAGTGAGCATCGGTATTGGCTACATTTTCTAAATAATCATCCTTAAAATTTATTTATAATGACAAAAATCAAACTGTTGTTGAGCTTGGCAATGCTGCTTTGCCTCAACATTTCAATGATGGCAGCACTTCCGCAAAACGACGAGGTGCTCCCTCTCGACCCAAAGGTGCGCCATGGCGTGCTACCCAATGGACTTAACTATTATGTGGTTCACAACGAGGAACCCAAAGAACGTGCCGACTTCTACATCGTACAAAAGGTTGGCTCAATCCTCGAGGAGGACAGCCAGCAAGGTCTTGCTCACTTCCTTGAGCACATGGCATTCAACGGCACTACTCACTTCCCCGGTAAAAACATGCTCAACTACCTTCAAGACAAAGGTATCGAGTTTGGCGGAGACATCAATGCCGCTACAGGTTTCGACCAAACCATCTACTATGTATCCAATGTAAACACCAAAGACAAAAACCTTTGCGATTCCGTTCTTTTGGTGCTCTATGATTGGGGTAACGAGATTTCTCTGCTTGAGGAGGAAATCGATGCAGAGCGTGGCGTTATCCACGAAGAATGGCGCACACGCGGCGATGCACAACAGCGCATGTTCGAAGCCGTTTTGCCCGAAATCTTCCCCGGTAGCAAATATGCTTGCCGCCTCCCCATCGGCACAATGGATGTTGTAATGAATTTCAAGCCGGAGACAATCCGTAAATACTACGAAAAGTGGTATCGTCCCGACCAGCAAGGAATTATCGTTGTAGGCGATATCGATGCCGAGGCTGTAGAGAAACAGATTATCGAGCTATTCTCTAAATCTACAATGCCCGAGAATCCCGCTCCTCGCACCTATGCCGAAGTACCCGACAACAAAGGTCTCCTCTGCTCTATCTTTACCGACCCCGAATTGCCCAACACAACCGTGTATATTTTCTTCAAGCATGATGTATATCCTGCCGACAAATGCGCAACAATGGGCAAATGGCGCTTCGATGCTGTGAACACCCTCACACAAATCATGTTTATGACTCGCTTCCAGGAAATGGCGATGAAACCCGATGCTCCTTTCCTCGGTGCATACGCTTTCGATGACAATTTCTTCATTGCACAAACCAAAGATGCGTTCACTCTCTATGCAGCAGCAAAAGAGAACCAATCTCTTGCCACTTTTGAGACTTTGCTTCGCGAAACTCGCCGCGTTATGCAACACGGCTTCACTCAAGAGGAACTTGAGCGCGCAAAAGCAATGTGCATGATGTCGATTCAAAATCAATACAACGAGCGCGACAAGAAGAGCAACCGTCAATGGTGCAGCGGAATCACTCGCGTATTCACCGATGGCGCTTCTATGCCAAGCGTTGAGATGGAATTGCAACTTGCCAGCGAATTGCTCCCGCTTATCACTCTCGACGAAGTAAACCAATTCGTATCTTCTAAAGTTACCAACGACAACGTGGCTACAATCATCTCCGGTCCCAACACCGAAGGTCTTGTATATCCTACAAAAGAAGATATCCAAAAATCTTTCGCCACTGTTCTCGCCGAAACCACCGAGGCTTATGCCGAGGAGACTCTCGACATGCCGCTCATTGAAAACGAACCGGTTCCCGGCAAGATTCTTTCTGAAAAAGCAGGCAAAAACGGCATCACTACATTGAAATTGTCTAATGGCGCCACTGTCAACATTATGCCCACCGACTTCAAGAACGATGAAATTCTCTTCTCAGCCGTTAGCGTCGGCGGCGAATGGGCTTACAATGGCAACGAAGCCACTACTCTTAAAGTAATTGACAATGTGCTTGAAGTATCGGCTCTCGGCAATTACACCACCACCAACCTCATGAAGTATCTCGCAGGAAAGAATGTTTCACTTGAGGCATCAATCGATAGCGATTCTGAGACAATTAGCGGTTCTTCGGGTGTAAACGACTTTGAAACTATGCTTCAACTTGCCTACCTCACATTTACTGATGTACGCAAAGACGAAGCTGCTTTCAACTCGTTGAAAGAGCAACTCAAAACCCACATTTCAGGCTCAAGCAAGAATCCCGACCGAGTGTTTAACGACTCTATCAAAGCTATCGTTAAGGGACACAATCCATTGTATATGCCGCTCACGCTCCAGGAAGTTGACCAAATCGACTACGACCATGTGCTCGCAGTAGCAAAAGAACGCTTTGGCAACGCCGGAGACTTCACATTCAACTTAGTGGGCAACATCGACATTGAGGCTGCACGTCCACTCATCGAGAAATACATCGCTTCTCTCCCCGACAATAGTGTTCGCGAAAAGAAAGGCTACGTTGTAAAAGATGTTCCCGGTGTAATCGAGAAAGTGATAGAAATGCCTATGGAGAAC